>WGNT01000092.1 GCA_016124425.1 Cytophagales bacterium | reverse complement strand
CTTTTTAGCGGGCACCGCGTTCCCTGACTTAACGGTCTTCGGTGCGGATGTCTGGGAAAAAGAATACGAAGCGGTCGTAGCGACTGGGTTCTTTGGTAACGACTGGTCGGTAGACAAGGGGGAATTTGAATGGTAACGTGCGACTTGCGCGTCTAATCAACGAACAGCCAACCTAAAGGTTCGTTTGCAGCGGATGTTGATCCGGTGTCTAGATAGACGTGGCTTTTTGGTAAGAAATAAGTTACTGTCGATTTCGGTTTTTCCGGTACGCCTATATCGAATGGCGATTGGTCTTAATGAACGATGGCTCGGGGACTTCAATCAAATGGTCTTCTTGGATGTCTGAAGTAAATGCTGAATTTCGGCCAGTTCTTCGGGCCTAAGATCACGCCATTTTCCGCTAGGCAAATCCAGGTGGATGTTCATGATGCGGACCCGTTTAAGTTTGACCACCTCATATCCCAAATGGGTACACATGCGGCGGATTTGCCGATTCAATCCTTGTGTTAGGATGATGTTAAAGCTTCTTTTGCCCAATTGCCTAACTTCACAGGGTGCGGTGACCGTATTTAGAATAGGGAGCCCTTGGCTCATTTTTGCTACGAATTCCGAATCCAACGGGCGGTTGACGGTCACCACATATTCTTTCTCGTGGTTGTTTCCGGCCCGCAGTATTTTATTGACGATGTCCCCGTCACTGGTGAGCAAGATTAGCCCCTCGCTGGGTTTGTCCAAGCGGCCTATGTGGAAAATGCGCCTTGGATGATTGACAAAGTCGATGATATTGTCCTTTTCATTTTCGGTGTCCGTCGTACACACGATCCCTACCGGCTTATTTAGGGCGAGGTATACATGTGGTTCCTTGGGTTCCTGGATAGGGGTGCCATCTACTGTGACCTGGTCCTCTTCAGATACCTTCGTACCCATCTCCGGTACTGTCCCATTGATCTTAACGCGGCCATCGGCTATTAGTCGGTCCGCTTCCCGTCTGGAACAGAAACCCACTTCGCTCAGAAATTTGTTTATGCGGATAGCCATGCTGCGGATGTTAGTTCAGCCCCAAGATCCAAGACGCTATATCCGCGATCACCTGGGGGTTAAATGTTTCCTCAATCTCCCCATATTCCGACACGGCGCCGCTGTCCGCCGTCTGGAAAAGGTGATTTAAACCCGGATAGGTTTGGATTTTGGTGTTGGGATGATCTTGTAGTAGGCGCATCAGCGCGGCTTGATTCATAGGCGCATTCACCTGTACGTCCTTTTCTCCAAATGCTGCCCAAACGGGTACCTGAATGGCTTTAATCAGTGTTGCCGGCTCAGTTTTGATAAAAGCAAAGAACCAAGGGTCTAGCAGTTGCTGATAGGCTCCAAGTTGCTGTGTTTTATGTTGTTCCAGTGCCTCTCCCTCAAGCCCCATCTCCTGACCTTTGGCAAGCACAATGGATTCCAGCATTTTTTTGGCGGCATCGGTATCAACCGCGCTTTTGACAGCCTGATAAATACTGCGGTTGTAACCCGATTGCTCCATGGCAAGACTGGAATCGCCTCCGCTGGCAAGTATCACGTCCAAGGTCTGCTGAGCCATCAATTCGTCGATGTTAACCACGGGCGGCGCAAGTGAAACCAGAAAATTTGGAAGTTCCCCACCTTCAGCACCCAATATCCAGGCAATTAATCCGCCTTCACTATGACCAATGAGCCCGATCTTTTCTTTGTCGACAAACTCATACCCCCTTAGCCTTTCCATAGCAGCTCGTGCATCTTGGGCAAAGCCACGGCTGGTAGTGCCTTTGAAGGTACCCTCAGATGCTCCCACCCCTCGCTCATCGTACCGCAGCACGACGATGCCTTTTCTCGTGAGCTGATCCGCTATTACCCAAAACGGCTTATGTCCGAAAATTTCGCTATCCCTATTCTGCGGGCCGGATCCGGACACCAATACCACTGCCGGAAAAGGACCCTGACCCTGTGGTTTGCTAATGGTTCCTTTAAGTGCGTACTTTTCCGGGCCATTGACAAAGGTCGTTTGAATCGTCTCATAAGGAAATGGACCGGTAGGCTCTTGAGGCCGTTTTTGCGGTTCGGCTTCCGCTTCAGTCAGTTCGGTTTTTTCCAAAGCGAGCGGAAGACTCAATCCTGCCTGTTTGAACTGTCCCTGAAACCCGTTGCCCTGGAAGATACCCTCGAAGGAGGCTTGGAGCACATTGATTTCCATGGTGAGCAAAAGCCCGTTATACAGTACTTTTGATACAGGAATCCCCTTAGCCTGCTGGCTTGGGCTGTCCATTGTACCTTTCCATTCCTCACCTTCCTGTTTGAAATGGAAAATCAGGGGGAGTTTTTGAATTCCCACATCCAGTTCTCCTTTCCAACTCCCCTCTAGCTGTTGCTGTGAGTGGGCCGGTGGGACCAAAATCATCCATAACAGAAGCGTTCCTAGAAAAACGGCGGCTAGTTGATCGGTTTTTAACATGGAATAGTTGGGTTGTTTTTTACACCAATGGTCTCAAATAGGTATTTCGGAAATTTCCGGCTATGTACATTAAGCACAGGGTTGTGGCGTCAGGGTACATCCGGTCATGGGAATTAACCGTTATTATCGTCAACCAGTTCCCTCAAATCCACCGGGACAACACGTGACACCCCGGCTTCAATCATGGTGATGCCATAAATGATATCCGTGCTTGCCATGGTCCGTTTGTTGTGGGTGACGATAATAAACTGTGATTCACCGGAAAAGGTCTGAATGATCTGGTTAAACTTATCGATGTTCGCGTCATCCAGAGGTGCATCGACTTCATCGAAGATACAGAAGGGTGCTGGTTTGAGCAGGTAAATCGAAAACAAAAGCGAGGTTGCTGTCAGCGTCTTTTCTCCGCCGGAAAGCTGATTGATGGTAAGCGGCCGTTTACCCTTTGGCTTTGCGATAATTTCGATAGGACTTTCCAGGGGGTTATCTGGATCCAATAGCCTAAGATCACAATCATCCTCCGCGGTAAAAAGGGATCTGAATACATTGACAAAGTTCGCTTTGATCTTCCCGAAGGCATCCAGAAAGGTTTCTCTGGCAACTTCGTCGATCTCCAAAATGGTTTCTAGAAGCGAATTTTTAGCACTGATCAAATCGTCCCGTTGCGAAACTATAAAGGTGTGGCGTTCCTTTATCTCGTCATAGGCTTCCATAGCCATGGGGTTGATAGGGCCGATACGTTCCAGCTTTTCCTTTGCTTTAGTCACTTCCTCCCGGATGCTTGATTCCGATTTCTCCGTGTAGGCGGGGTCTACCGCTGGGTCCTCCTCCATCAGTTTTTCCAGATCGATCTCAAATTCCACGCTAAGCCGTTCCTTTACGCCGTTCATGCGAAGTTTAACCTCGTTTAGGGAATTTTGAAGTTCCATGATGATGGTGTCTATGGAATTCAGTGTGCGCTGGTTATCACGGATACTTTTATCCGTCTGATCTATCTCTCCTCTATGTGCATAGTACCCTTTTTCCGCCTCTACCACGCCGGCGTCGATTCGGTCTTTTTCGGCGTATAACTCGACAAGTTCATCGTCTTTGAGCTCGTTGTTATCAATCAGGTTTCTGATTTCCTGGTCTATTTGTCCAAGTTCTGCTTGTGCCTTGGCTATACGTTCTTTACTTCCCGCATAGGTGTCTTTTTTGAAGGAAATTTCTTGAGCGATAGCCGCCGCTTTGTTCATGTGCTGGTGGTACTGGATATTCTCTTCATTATACCGCTGCGAATGCTGGGATACTTCTTCTGCGGCCCCTTGCAGCAGCTCATTTAGGGTAGCTAATGCCTCCTCTACCTCACTATAGGCAAGTTTTTCCTCGCTAAGTTCCGGCTCTATCCGGTCGATTTCATCGCCAAGTAGTTCGATCCGCTCGATCATGTCCTCCTTTTTGTTGGCGTTCGTAGACAGCATTTCGCTCAGCTGTTCTTTTTTCGTTTTTACCGAGACCCACTCCTGATTGACCTCATTGATTTCCTGCTGCAATGCCTCTACCTCTTTTTTGAAGCTTACTTCCTTTAGCTTGGAGACCTCGCTGAGGTTTCGGTCAAGGTTGGACCGTACTCCGCTAATTTTGCGGTTCAGTTCCTTGATTTCCTTTTCGAGCTTTTCGAGGTTCTTTGCCCTTCCGATACGTTTTCCTTCAAATAGGCCTACTGAACCTCCTGAAAGGCTAAATTTCCGTTTGATAAATTTTGCGTTCTCCGTGATAAAGATGGTGTCTTCATCCTGAGGAATATCTTGTATACCACCCCTTACAATATAGACATCGTCCAAGATGTAGGTGATTAAGCGGGCATATTTTTCATCGAATTCGATAATCTCCGTTGCCGGAACCGCATTGGCAAAAATTTTATTCTGGGCGGGCTTGAACTTCCCAAATTGCTCTAAGACAAAAAAATTGGCCTTACCCTTTGCCGCGTCGCTCAAGAGGTTAATGGCGGCTACTGCTTCTGCCAATGTCTCCACGACATAATAGTTCATGTAGCCCTCCAGGTAGTTTTCTATCGTCACCCTATACCGCTCTTCTGTAGTAAGAATGTCGGAAAGAAGGGGTATTTCTTTCCCCCAGTTCGACTGTTTTCGAAGGAATTTGATCGCCTCCGGGAAGCCCTCAAGGTTTTCTACCAGCGATTTGGTAAGGTTGTATTCATTCTGTCGGGCATCCACTTTTCGGCTGAGTTGGGTTAGTTCCTCACGGATAAGCTCGCCAGTGTGGGTATATTCCTCAAGCTTGGAGAGATGCGCCTCTTCCTTGCTTTTAAGATGGGACAGTGTGGCCATCTTTTGGTCGAGTACCTCCCTCAGCCCGACTAGCTTATCCTGAAAATCGGAAAGACTTTCTTCCTGACTATGGTCATCTGAGGCCGTTTTTTCCAGTTCCTGCTTCAGCGATGATACCTGAATCTGTTTTATTTCCAACGCCTTGGAAAGTTGGTAGATCTTGTCCCGCTTGATGGAAAACTGGCTTGTAAGTACCTTCTGTCGTTCTTGGGTAGCCGTGTAGGCTTGTTTTTTTTCTTCGTAGATCAGCTTCAGCTCCGCTAGATTGATCTCCTTCTCGGCGAGTAGTTTTTCGGCGACAACATTTTCCTGCTCGAGGGACTGTATGCTAAAGCCTGCCCGTTCATTACTTTTGCGGTCTTGGATGAGTTGTTCCCGTAGGGCTTCGGCCCGGTTTTCCAAAAAACGAAGCCGCTCGTTCTTTATTTTCTTATCGCTTTCAAACTGCCGGATATTGTTGATATGATCGTTAAGGGATTTTTGACGGGAAGCAAGGACCTTTTCGAGTTGGATCAATCCTACCTTTTGCTTTTCTAGTGCCGCTTCTTTTTCCGAGATTTGGGTTTGCAGGCTCAGTTTCTTGTCATTCTCAGACTGCATGCGCTGTGAGACGGCCAAAAGAGAGGCACGTTGCTCCATCACACTCTTTTTTGCAAGGGATATACTGGCGGTTTTGTACTCTTTTTTGATTTCAAAATACCGGGCAGTCTGCTTTGCCTGCTTCTCTAGAGATTTTAGGTTTTTGTCTATTTCATACAGCAGGTCCTCTACCCGGGCAAGGTCCGCGTCTGTGCCTTCCAGTTTCTTAAGCGTTTCCTTTTTGCGGTTTTTAAATTTAGAGATCCCGGCTGCCTCTTCAAAGAGCTCCCGGCGTGAGTTGTTCTTGTCGTTGAGCAGTTCGTCTATCATCTTTAATTCGATGATGGCATAGCTGTTCGAGTTTATACCCGTGTCCAAAAATAGGTTTGTGATGTCTTTTAGGCGGCAGGTGATTCCGTTGAGTAGGTACTCACTCTCACCGGAGCGGAA
Organism: Cytophagales bacterium; assembly: GCA_016124425.1. Lineage (GTDB taxonomy): Bacteria > Bacteroidota > Bacteroidia > Cytophagales > Cyclobacteriaceae > Lunatibacter. The sequence goes on along the minus strand of WGNT01000092.1, from coordinate 8,283 downwards.
ATACCTTCTGCTGATGGTGACGTGGGTATATTCAGTGGGCAATAGGTTTTTTGTATTTTCAAACGTCAGCGATACCTCTGCCATGTTTAGTGGCTTTCTGGATTTCGTGCCGTTGAAGATCACGTTTTCCATTTTGTCGGAACGCAGCATACGGGTTTTTTGCTCGCCCAGCACCCATCGGATAGCATCTACCACGTTCGATTTACCGCAACCATTAGGACCTACGATACCTGTAATGCCCTTGTCAAAATGGATGGACACCTTGTCACCAAAACTTTTAAATCCCCTTATTTCCAGTTTAGAAAGCTGCATAGCCAAACAAATGATCTAAGCAAAATTAAACAGTTCATGCCAATAAGCAAGGTTTCCGGGTGTGAAGCATGGCGGGCGTCCGAAGTTTTGAGCCAGCGTGTGGCTAATCGGGCCGATGATGAAATTATATTATTTAAATAAGTAAAAAAAATAGTGAAAAAAGATAAAAAAAGAATACGTGAAGTAAGCGTATCTTTCGCATCATAAATGGTCTTTTTTATAAGGTTTATAAGTGGGGGAAGTTTTTCGCTTGCCTTTTTCTTGTGAAAATCTTGATTTTTGTTGTTACTATAAATCCCGTAAGCGGGCGTATCTCATGACGGCACGTAGTGACGGGCGGCAAGGCATTTTCCATTATACGATTTACAGCTCTTAGCCTCACTGTTAGTTCACTGATTATTAAACGAATATTATATGCTAAAAAATGCCATTAGTTTCATTTTTGTTTGAAAGCTATATTCATAATACAGAAAAGGTGTTTTCAATTTTTTCATGGTGTATAAAAGCGGACTGTGATCTTTTCTTAAGATCGTCTTTTGACCATGGGCCTTGCCGTGTCTTTCGAGGTCATCGGAAGCATTTCTTAGTTGAAGGTAAATAAAACTAATAACATCGTAAAAAAAAATATTTTGAATATTGGATTTTTAGCAGTTACTTGAGGTCATCAAACTGCCGATGCCTTTTCGACGTCTATTGAAAAGGGATTTTACCGGTAATTAACGTAAATTATCGAGTTAGCCATGAAGTTGAAAGATAAAACCATTCCAGAAAAATTAAATAAAGCAGGCAATACTACCTTTTTTGCGGAGACGTTCCGGATGTTAGGAAATATCTCAGCGGAAAATGATATCCGAATTGAAGGTGTTATCCACGGCAACGTATCCACATCAAAAAAAATAGTAGTTGGAAAAACGGGTAGGATAATAGGTAACGTGAAGGCCAGTGACCTACATGTTTTGGGAGAAATCATCGGGGAAATTCACATCCGCGACTTGGTAAGGATAGGGTCTTCCGCAATCGTCGAAGGGTGTATCGTCTCTCGAAACATTCAAATAGAACCAGGCGCCTTGGTGGAGGCTACATTAAAGAAGTTGGTGGTTTTTGATGCGGACCAACAGGCGAACCATGTCACGGAGTTAGCGGCCCTATAAAAAAATAAGAGGTTTGATAGTACAAATTACCCCACCTCGTATTTTTCGTTATTATACTGACAATCATTAACGTTGGTAGTTAATTTTCGCTGATGAATGTAGGACTTAATTGATACTGTTCATTTGGGATAATTTCCCCAACTTTTCCTAGTATTTTTTTCATGTTTCTTTCTTTTGGGTCAACACCGTTTAGAATGATTCGAGCTATTCCCAATCCATCTACCAAATAGATCGGATCTTTAAAGCCCGTTTTTTGTGATTTTAATGCTTCGGCATGTATGGAATCCAGCATGTTGTCAGTCAAGTAAAATACCGGAAATACATGTTCATCACACAGATAGGAGTTAATCCAGTTTGTGCAAGAGAGGTGCTCTTCAAACGAGCGGCTACTGAACCCTACTAGCTGACAGTTGAGCTGTCTCAACGCTTCCAGCACTTCAATTAGCGCCAACTTTTCTTCGTGGCTAGAAGGGATCAGGTCATAAGGATTGCTGTAAATTAACATCCACTTGTTTTTGTACAACCTATTTAAGTAGGTGTTTCCAAAATAGGTTTTCACCAACACATTCGGGAATGCTTTATTTACCCATACCAAGTTATTTTGACCATCAGAATATCTCATTTTTTATTCAATTTTTGCTGTTAGTACCGAAAGATATGGATTTATAATGAAAGATAATAAATAAATAGTAAAATAAAATACGTGAACGTATTTTTTTTGATTAAAACTGACAAAAATCATCTATTCGATCATTTTATAGTCAGTTTTCTGAAGAAAGAACGCGCTTTAATGGGCTTGTCGATGCATTTCTTTTTGATCGTTCAGCTCTTCCACCCATCATAAATCATTTCTTTGGGCTTTTTTAGGGCTTATTGTTAAAATTTGCTACCTTACCGATAAATCACGTCAAAGTTCATGGATTCTGGAACCATATTTTATATCATCGCAGTCGTTATTTATTTTATCTACACCGCTCTTCAACAACGGAAAGCCAACAAAATACCGGAAGCGGACGATCAACCCTCAGACCCTTCGCCGCCTTCAAGAGGATCTTTCGATGATTTGCTAAAGGAAATTCGGCGCCAGCAGGAGGAGAGAGAGCGGGATATCGTGATTTCGGGTGAGAAGGCAAAGCCTGTCGAAAAGCCATCGTATGTTGAGGACTATATTGAAGAAAAGGAAGTTGAATCCAGGCCTGCCTATGTTCCTAACGAATCTACCTATAAGGATCCGTATAGAAGCTTGTCTCAATCCCAGCCGTTAGTCAAATTGGACGATCAGGTTGACATTCACGAAGATGTCAAAATTCTTGGTAAGGTGGGGTCTATTGACGAAAAACAAAGCGTCAACCGTTATGCTACGCTGCTCAAAAATCCAAAAAGCCTACGGGAAGCAATTGTAGTTTCGGAGATACTCAACCGCAGACATTTTTAATGATTGTTTCAGGTCACCGGTAATTTTGGTTTAAATGGAAGGTACTCCTGTATTACATCGTAAGTGGTGGAAGTCTCTTGGCCCTGGATTGATTACTGCAGCCTTGGTTTTTGGTCCGGGCAGCCTTACCGTAATGTCCAAGTTAGGCGCAGTCTACGGGTATGATTTACTTTGGGTACTTGTAGGTACCACGTTACTTATGATGACGTTTACGGCGATGAGTGCAAGGATTGGACTCGTTTCTTCGGTATCGCTGTTGCAGCTCTTTCGAAACAAATGGGGAGGCAAGGCAGCTGTTTTAACTGGGGTAGCAGTGTTTTTTGTGACGGCTTCCTTTCAAGCCGGAAATACGATTGGTGCCGGAATCGCGTTTGCGGAGTCATTTCAGACGAGCACAACCCCATGGATCGTCGTTATTTCGCTGTTGGCCATAAGTTTGCTGTTTTTTCGGTCATTTTACAGAATTCTCGAAAAAGTAATGATAGCGATGGTAGCCCTAATGTTGGTGTCCTTTGTCTTTACGGTGGTGTTAGCTAAGCCGGATTTTGCTAATCTTTCTGCCGGTCTGATTCCGCGTATTCCTACCGGATCCTTGCTGTTGGTGGTAGCGATGGTAGCCTCGACGTTTTCAATAGCCGGAGCGTTTTACCAAGCCTATCTCGTACAGGAAAAGGGATTCGGTACTTCCGATATGGGCTTGGCCGTCAACGAAGGGCTTTCCGGAATTCTGGTTTTGGGGGTGATTTCCGGCATGATTCTTATCAGTGCAGCGGCAATTCTACATCCACAAGGCATTCTTGTAGTAGCAGCGGTAGATATGGGGAAATCCCTTGAACCACTTTATGGTAATTTTGCAACCCTGGTTTTTATGCTTGGCCTTTTCGGGGCTTCTTTTTCCTCTTTGGTGGGAAACGCGACCATTGGCGGTACGTTGGTAGCCGATGCGCTATCCTTAGGAAGGGACCTCAATAGCTTGCCAGTAAAGGCACTTATTACTACCGTCATTCTGATCGGCACTGCCGTAGCGTTGCTATTTGGAAAGCTACCCCTTGAGCTGATAATCTTTGCCCAGGGAATTACAATTTTTGCCGTTCCCTTTATTGGGATAGGAATTTTGATGCTTGCCAATGATTCAGCGGTCATGGGACCGCACACAAACAAGATTCACCACAATATTTTAGGCGTAATCGGACTGTTGGTACTTCTTTTTCTAGCAGGAACTAACTTTCATGCGTTATTCCTTTCTTGATAAACACCTCGAATGCTACCAATGTAGCAAGGCTGTGATGTGGTAAAACAACAAGGATGGATACTCGCTTGAAGATGAAACCATCCTTGCCGCTTTTCTGGATCTAGTTTGGCAATTTATCGGCAAATCTGCCATAAACCCAAGTACCTGCTACCGCGCTGAGTAAGGTGACGGCTACCACGGTGAACCCGCTTCCAATCTGAGCGAACAAGGGGCCGGGACATGCGCCCGTAATCGCCCAGCCCAAACCGAATATAAACCCACCGATCACTTGGCCTTTGCGGAATTCTTTGTTACCGATTTGGATTCGTTCTCCGGAAATCGTCTTAATGTCAAAGCGTTTGATTGCCTGAATGGAGATGATCCCGACCAAGATCGCCGAACCGATTACACCATACATGAAAAAAGAATCTAGCCGGAACATTTCCTGAATCCTGAACCAAGATATAATCTCTGCCTTAACAAAAATTATCCCAAATAGAACTCCGACGATGAGGTATTTTAGTAGGCCGTCTTTTTTATCGGCCTTTTGCATGTTTGGAGCTTCACATTGAACGGGGGTACTTCCACTTTTTTCTATTGCCTTTAGTTTAACTGTCATTTTATTTGTAGATTTTCTGAGATGTGAAGTTGATTATAAGCCTACTATACGCATGATATAAGGAAGCAACAAGTGCGTCATGGTAAATCCTCCCAACATAAAGGCTATAGTAGCGATTACTGACGGAAGCTGTAGGTTGCTGATCCCCATGATCGCATGCCCAGAGGTACAACCCCCGGCGTAGCGGGTTCCAAATCCTACAAGGAACCCTCCAATAACGAAGAAAAACAGGCCCTTCAAGGTAAAAAGGTTTGACCAGTTGAAGATCTCCGAAGGCATCAAAGACCCAAATTCCGTGATTCCCAATTCCCTTAGGGCAGCCTGGGTGCTTTCAGCGACTACGACTTCATTGGGATTGCTCAGAAGAAATCCTGCTAGGGCACCCCCGATCAATACGCCCAATACAAACATGATATTCCACATTTCTTTTTTCCAGTCATAGGTAAAAAACGGAATGCCGGCCGGAATGCAAGCAGCACAGGCATGCCGTAGTGAGGAAGATATCCCAAATGATTTATTTCCTAAAATTAATAATGCCGGAACTGTAAGTCCGATCATCGGTCCTGCCACATACCATGGCCAGGGTTGACTAATCCACGCGATAAATTGATCCATCTCTTGTTTATTCTATTTTCAAAATTTGTATGTTTCTATTAAATGATCGTTCCGGAATTTTATACGGCCGATTCCTTTTTTGTGCGCCTACTCCACATTCCTGCCTCTTTTGCACACAAGAGGCAAGCTTCGTTCCATTTCTACCATGAACCCGTCAAAGGAACAGTCTACTCCCTAGGTAAAACCGATTAATAGGTTTACCCGCATCCTGTAATTCTGCTAGTAAATTCATGGGGGGACATTTTCACTTCCAATTCCTGAACAGAACCAATTTAACCCTACTTCATTTTCAACACGAACTAGTAGCAAGTTGGACGTACAGAGGAAGCGAATTAAGCTGACAAAACTACCTTACATTTGCACCTTTATTGGTGACATTTGTCACATCGGTTTTGGTGATATTAAAAATGGCAGGGAACTTCCCTGCCATTTTAAACAAAACTAAATCAACCTTAACCATTTTCACTATAAAAGGGTGCTGGGACAAACGTAGTCGCTCACCTTTACCTTTCCTGTTGCTTTGATTGCATCAAATCCGCCGGCTACATCAACGAGGTTATCAAAGCCCCTCGCCCGCAATACGGAGTTAAATATCATCGAACGGTAGCCGCCTGCGCAATGCACATAATGGGTTGTGTTTTTAGCTACCTCTGACATGTGGTTGTTGATGTAATCCAAGGGAACATTTTTTACGCCGAGTACATGTTCACTGTCATGCTCGCTTTTCTTCCTCACATCCAGGACGGGAAGATCAGGATTGTCAGCCATCAATTCAGCGAATTGATCGGCGGTAACCTGAGGGATTTCATCCCATTCATTGCCTGCTGCTTTCCAAGCCTCGAAGCCTCCATCCAGATATCCTAGTGTATTGTCGTATCCCACGCGTGCAAGGCGTGTCACTACTTCCTCTTCCCTGCCTTTTTCTGCCACGACGATTATTTCCTGCTTTACATCCGGAACAAGCGTGCCGACCCAAACCGCAAAGCTTCCGTCGATTCCGATATTTATGGAGTTAGGGATAAACCCTTTTGCAAATACCTCTGGCTTTCGCGTATCTAGGATCAAAGCACTGGTTTCATTGGCGATCACTTCGAATTCTACTGGAGTAAGCGGGTGCGTTCCTCTATCAAGTACATTGTCTATACTGTCATACCCTTGGATATTCATCAGTACATTTTGCGGAAAATAAGCAGGGGGAGGAGTTAATCCGGTAAGTACCTCCTTGATAAAGTCCTCTCTGGTCATTTCCTGGAGAGCATAATTGGTTTTTTTTTGGTTGCCCAGCGTATCGGATGTTTCTTTGCTCATGTTTTTACCACAAGCACTTCCTGCACCATGGGCCGGATAGACAATCAGATCATCCGAAAGAGGCAAAATCTTGTTACGGAGGGAGTCGTAGAGATGTGCGGCTAATTTTTCCTGTGTTAGCTCTGCTATTACTTTCTGTGCCAGATCAGGCCTTCCCACATCACCTATAAATAAGGTGTCTCCAGTGAATATCGCTTCTTCTTTTCCGTCTTCATTGATCAAAAGGTAGATCGAGCTTTCCATTGTGTGTCCAGGAGTATGGATAAGCTTTACTTTTGCCTTACCCAACTGAAATACTTCGCCATCCTCGGCAACTTTTGCTTCAAAGCCCATCTCCATGGATGTAGGGCCAAAGACTATCGTCGCACCGGTTTTTTTGGCCAAATCCTGATGTCCGGAAACGAAATCGGCATGGAAATGAGTTTCAAAGATGTATTTGATGGTTGCACCATTTTCGGCGGCTTGATCTATATAAGGCTGTACTTCCCTAAGTGGATCAATAATCGCCGCTTCTCCGGCAGATTCCAAATAATAGGCCCCTTGGGCAAGGCATCCGGTATAAATCTGTTTTACTATCATCTTTTTTAACTTTTATTAGGTTTCAATTGTGTGTTGACTTCTCATCAGTTGTGTAAGCGACTTAGACTACCCGGGCCAGGATAACATTCCGCCCTTTAGGTTATGCAATCGCTCAAAGCCCATTGACGCCATGATTTCGCAGGCTTGGCCACTTCTATTCCCGCTGCGGCAATACAAGTAGTAACTCTTGTCCTTTGGCAGGTTTCTTACTTGGCTTGAAAAAGACGGCGATGTTAGGTCGATATTTCTAGCTCCTTTAATTTTATTACCTGCGAATTCTACCGCGGTACGTACGTCGATGATTACAGCATCTGAGGATTTTATCGCTTTTTCAAATTCTGCTGCTGCTAAATCTGTATATTTTTTTTCTGTGGTTTTGAAGAAGGAAAACATAAGTCCGTTTATTTTTATTACGATTCAAAACTAACACTGATTTAGCTTGAAATAAGTAATAATAGTCACATAGAGGGCGAAAGGGAGCTGTTTTTTGATCCATTCGTAAATCCTTACAATCGGTATGCTTCGAGCTATCCGTTTATATTGACTAGTGAATTTGTTTCTGCAGGGGTGTAGGATACCCTATCTTCTGATCCCGCTTTATAGATAAGAAAGGGGTTGGAAACTAGATGCGCACTTATTTGCCGCTGAACCTACCGTCCTTGGTCATGGCGCAAGAGTCAATATGTGTTTGCCCAGGCTTGGCATGTAGTAGACGGCTACCACCACATGAATTACGGCCTTAGAAAGTACTCAAAAAATGCGTACATGATTTCATTTGACGCTTCGGTGGGATCGTGCATGGGGCGGTTGCTCATTCCCACACGGTGGTCCATACCGTAAAGCGCATTCACTTCGATGCTGTGATTCAGGGGAATCCATCTCTCCCGGGGATCTTCCGACCCTCCGGACACAAAAAAGGGCCTTGGAGCCATCAACACATGTAGTTCGTGTAAATCCATGTTTTTTTCCAACAGCTCGGGGTATAGGCCCCGCATGGGATTTTCGGCAGTTGGTAAGCCTCTTTCTCTCCAAG
>WGNT01000144.1 GCA_016124425.1 Cytophagales bacterium | reverse complement strand
TGGTAAAAGGTGCTAGCAAAGGAGAGGGACTTGGCAATAAATTTTTGGGGAACATCCGCGAAGTGGATGCGGTGATTCACGTAGTTCGTTGCTTTGAAGATGACAATGTGGTGCATGTGGCGGGAGGAGTTGACCCGGTTTTCGACAAAGAAGTAATAGACACAGAGCTTCAGCTAAAGGATTTGGAGTCTATTGACAAAAAAATCCAAAAGAATGAAAAAATAGCTAAATCAGGTGACGCTAAAGCCAGAAAAACGCTTGAAACCCTGCAGGTTTTTAAGGAAGCACTGGAGGCTGGAAAAAACGCACGCTCGGTTGAAGTAGATCAGGAAGACTTAGAGGCAGTAAAAGACTTACACCTCCTTACGATCAAACCTGTACTTTACGTGGCCAATGTGTCGGAGGACGACATTCTCTCCGGAAACAAACACGTGGACCAGCTGACTGAAGCTGTCAAAGAGGAACATGCAGAAGTAGTTATCCTCTGTGCAGCGCTTGAATCACAGATTGCAGAATTCGAAGAGGAAGAAGAGAAGCAGCTCTTTCTATCGGAGTATGGTTTGGAGGAAAGCGGCCTAAACCGACTCATCTCTGCAGCATACAAATTATTGGCTTTAATTACCTATTTTACTGCAGGGGAACAGGAGGTTCGTGCTTGGACAATTAAGCAGGGATGGAAAGCCCCAGCCGCTGCCGGCGTCATCCACTCTGATTTTGAAAAGGGATTTATAAAAGCAGAGGTGATAAAGCTATCCGATTATGAACAGCTAAAAACCGAGGCTTCATGTAGAGAAAATGGAAAAATAGCAATCGAAGGCAAGGAATATGTAGTCAAAGACGGTGATATTATGCATTTTCGATTCAACGTATAAAAATAATGAAATTTTATTGTTAAGTTTGTTGCAACTTAATACACCAAAAATTAGTTAGTTGTATATGAAAATGTATAAAATCATTGTTTAACTTTTCATTTTTAACATCGTGAGAATAAGATTAATATTTTCTTTAAAGAACAAAGGGGCTTATTTGCCTTTCCACCACCAGTACATCCTAGCACAATTCCTCAAAGGACTTATAGTCAAGGGAGGCAATGAATCGTTTTTCAACTACAATTACTTCAACTTCTCTGGACTGAAAGGACAAACCAAAGTAAGCAGAAGCGGGCTACATTACTATTCCAGTTTGGTTACCTTGGTATTGTCAGCCCCTGATCAGGAGTTTTTGGATTATTTATTGGAACAAGTATTCAAGACTCCCAAAATCGAGTTGGGTAATCTAATTCTGTCTCCCGAATATACGGAAAAAGAAACGGAACCGGAACTGGAAACGTCAAATAAGTTTGTCTGTATTTCACCACTTGTATTGTTGATGCCAACGTTCGATGACGAATCGGGAAAGCGATTTATAAATCCGGACACAGATGAGTTTTCGGATTTGCTTTATGAGTCTACCCTTACCCGAATGGAAAAATCCGGCTGGTATTCTCAGGAACAGATGGAGTCCTTTTACAAGTTTCAGGTCGTTCCCGATATGAATTATGTCAACAAATTACGGGAACAGCAGAAAAAATTCGCTAGAATTTACTCAGTATATGACATGGACGTGAAGTATGAAGTACGTGGGTACACGCTACCGTTCACGTTGTACGCAGCTGCTGAGGTGCAAGATTTTGTGTTCAAGTGCGGTCTTGGGGCTTTTACCCACAAAGGGTTTGGTATGCTTGACTTAGCCAATAATATGCCAAGCCAGCGGACGGAATCCTATCGCTTTAAGCGGGAGGGTTTTGTACCATACAGATCGCATGGAAATGAAAATCTCCCAAAAAGAGAATCAGGAGCTCCGGATATGGAAGATGATGAGAGCGGTGAAACAACCACATAAGAAGAAGGAGCTATAGGCTCCTTTTTTTGTAGGTCGAAAGATGGATTAACCAGGTGTACTATTGGCGATTGGGATTAAGATACAATGCTACCATCTCCTTGGCTGCCGCTAACGAAGACTTTTGCCCAGATTCAACTAATGTTTCCATCGCATGAATTTTTTTCGAAATTTCCGCATTAGCATAAAAATTTCTTTCTAAAAGAAAATGAATTTGCTGCTTCATCCAGTAAATCCGCTGTTGGGAACGATTCTTTTCAAACAACCCAGCCATCCTCATGTGCTTTTCATAGGTTTCAATTTTTTCCCAAATCTCCAACAGCCCCTCTCCCAAAAGTGCCGAGCAGCTCATTACTTCCGGAACCCATCCATTTTCCCTTTTCGATGCATAATGCAGTGCTTCTGTTAATTCACCCTTGGCCCGGCTAACCGCTCGTTTGTTTTCACCGTCAGCTTTGTTAATTACCAAAAGATCTGCTATCTCCATGACTCCTTTTTTTATTCCCTGCAGCTCATCACCCGCACCTGCCAAAGCAAGCAACAAAAACACATCCACCATTGCTTTGACTGCCGTCTCTGATTGTCCAATACCAACCGTTTCCACGAGTATGACATTGTACCCTGCCGCTTCACATAGCAACATACACTCACGGGTCTTAGGAGACACACCACCCAAAAGCCCACTTGAAGGCGAGGGGCGTATAAATGCCTGTTTGGAGTTGGTCAGGTTCTCCATTCGGGTTTTATCCCCCAATATGCTTCCGCTACTTTTTTCACTACTTGGATCCACTGTAAGTACGGCAACCATTTTCCCCATGCGTACCAAAATCTCCCCAAAGCGGTCGATGAAGGTACTTTTACCTACTCCCGGCACTCCACTAACGCCGATTCGAAGGGCGTTTCCTGTATATGGCATTAGGTTGTCGATGAGTTCTTCTGCAAGCTGTTGGTCATTCGAAAGTGTGCTTTCGGCCAAGGTAAGGGCTTGGCTTAGAATGCGCCGGTCTCCGCTCACTATTCCCGCTTTGTATTCAGCAATTGTACGTCTGTTCTTTATTTTCATGAATGCCTCAGATCGCCTTCCGGTCAATTGAACGGATACTTTTTGAAATTCACTTCTCCCATAGCTGATTTTTCATAAGTAGCTACGCACAGGTCCACCGCTTCAGCCGATATGTACGGCGATGTAGGAAACACCGCTACGTCCTCGACCAAATCCCGTAGAAAAAACACCTTTGTATTGCCGTACTTTGTGTGGGGCATAAACTCTCCATAAGCTTTCATTTCATGCCAAAGTGTGTCGGAAGTATAAACAGCGAAAATACGGATTACCGGTCCAGTGTTGTTTTCATTTCTGTAAAAACTGATTTCTTTGTAATCCCCCTCAAGATCATCAATGCCTGGCTGAGAAAGCGTATCTCCTATGATCCAATAAATAACTAAAAAGACGATGAATAAAATGCCGTAGAACAAATAATTATTTTTCATGGATGCCATTTAGAAGTTAAACCATTAAATTAGAATAAATTTTCGGGAATGGCATTCGAATACGTAAAAGCACTGCATATTATTTTTATTGTTACCTGGTTTGCCGGGCTGTTCTACATCGTTCGGCTGTTTATCTATCAAGTGGAAAGCCTAAGCAGGCCAACTGCTGAAAGAGCCATTTTAAAACCCCAACTTGACCTGATGGCGTACCGGCTTTGGTACATCATAACCTGGCCTTCAGCTGTCCTTACGTTGATCTTCGGTATTTGGGTCTTGAGTTATCGATGGGGCTACCTGGAACTTCCATTTATGCAGGCCAAGGTTTTGTTCGTGTTGCTTTTGTACGGATATCACATAAAGTCCCACTTTATTTTTAAACAACTGCAGCGTGGCAAGACCAGTTGGACAAGTACCAGGCTCCGGGTATGGAACGAAGCGTCAACGCTACTTTTGTTCGCCATTGTGTTTCTGATTGTGCTAAAAAACCTGACGAGTATGGTGTGGGGATTAGTGGGGCTACTGGCTTTAGGGATACTCCTAATGCTCGGAATAAAAGGCTACAAAAAAATCCGTGAAAGGAACTAATACAACCTGTACGTTGTCTAACTTAAAAAAACAAAGGCATGACTATAATTAGCAGGTTGATCCAGTGTGCATTTTTAGCTTTGTTCATTTCCTGTACGTCCACTTCCGAAGAGCGAAAGGAATTACCATTTTTGGGGAATAAATATACGGAGGAGGTTATTGTGGACGGTGTCAAAAAGCTAGATACGGTATACCATCAGATTGCACCATTTTCCTTCGTAAATCAGGAGGGAGAAGCAGTTACCCAAAATGACGTGCTCGGCAAGGTTTATGTAGCGGACTTTTTCTTTACCAGTTGCCCTACGATTTGCCCGATCATGAAGACACAAATGCTTAGGGTGTACGAGAAATTTAAAGATGACCCCGAATTTCTTATTTTAATCCATTCTATAGACCCAACCCACGATACTGTTGAGTTATTAAAGGACTTTTCAGAACGGTTGGGTGTACCTGACGCATCGACATGGAACTTCTTGACTGGGGATCAGGAACAAATTTTCGAGATTGGCCAGACAAGTTACCTAACCACGGCGATGGAAGACAAAAACGAAGTAGGTGGATATCTTCATAGCGGAGCCTTCGTACTTGTTGATCAGCAGGGCCGCATTCGCGGTGTATACGACGGTACTAAAGAAAGCCAAGTCGACCGGCTTATGAATGACATTCCCAAACTATTGAAAACGGAAGATGAATTGGAAAGCTAAGTGGCTTGCAGGGCTCTTGTTTCCTTTTCTCTTACTTGCCTGCCAATCTGCTGAAAAAGAAACATCTATCAATAGCATTCAAGATCTCAAAACGAAACAATATGCCGTCGCCGGCCAAGTACTATATGCCGCACACTGCGCCAATTGCCATCAGGAGGATGGAAGCGGACTTGGTATGCTTATTCCCCCGCTGAAAGATTCGGATTATCTTAAAGTGGACATTGCACGCTCTGTTCGGATTATTCGGTATGGCCTAAAAGGGGAAATCTTGGTTAATGGAAAAGAATATAATCAACCAATGCCCGCAAACCCTATATTGAAGCCTATTGAGATTGCTCAGATCGCTACCTACATCCACACAAAATGGGGCAAGGGCGAAATCTTGATCCCTATTGACTCCGTAAATGCCTATCTAAAATAGCCGTTTGGCTTATTCAGCTAGAAGCCGCTCTGCTTCTGAAATTGCCTTCTTGATAGCGTAATTTACCTCAGTTACCTTAAGAAGTTGATCTTCCAAATAACCCATGGAGGCTTCCTCATCCATGCCTTCGAGTTTCGCGTCAAACTGACGCATCCAGACAAACATGCCTTCATAAGCCTCTTCGCAGGCAATTGATGCCTGCCTAAATTCATTCGCCTGGATGCTATCAACAGGTGTCTCTAGGAGCTTTTGTTCCGCTTCATTTAGCAATTTTTGATAGTTTCTTAGTTCGCCCATTCTGGGCATGACTTCATCATGAACCGCAATGACTTCTTCTTTCAAACTAGCTACTTTTTCCTTTTCGGCAGTACAGGAGAAGATTGAAAACGTGGCAATAAATATGGCTATCCAATAGTAAATTTTCATTTTTTTCTAGTATGTTTAATGCTGGACAAAGATAACCATTGCGCTTCAGCGCACATACTAATTGCCAAACATTTGCCACTACCATTCACACTACAACAGGGAATATGAAACCATTTTGCTTTTCAAACAACGTGATCATTGAGTCGGCCCGTGCAAGCTGCCATCCGCTTGATATAGGACTTATACGGGGATATGCTATTTTTGATTTTTTCAGAACCGTAGGTCCCAACCCCTTGTTTCTGGACGACTACTTGACACGGTTTACCAATTCAGCAAAAAAGGCGCACCTACCTCTTTCCTATTCGAAGGAAGACCTCGCACATATTATTCAGGAACTAATTGAAAGAAACCACCTGTTTGATGGCGGTATCCGGATGATTTTGTCAGGGGGTATTTCCGATAATTTCTTTACCCCCTCAATCGGGGACCTGTTCATCTTTTGTGAATCATTGAAGCTGCCCGGTACGGAAAAATACGAGAAAGGAGTAAAACTCCTTCCTGTAGAATACGTGAGACCAATCCCAAAAATCAAAACGACAAACTATACCTTACCTTGTTTTTTAAGCGTAGATTGGGCATCAGAAGGTGCGGAGGATGTGCTATACCATCACCTCGGCTTAGTGTCAGAAAGCTCTCGCAGCAACGTCTTTATGGTTAAGGACGGGTTGATTAGCACCCCCGCCACGCATATCCTTGAAGGAATAACGCGAAAAAAAGTCATGGAGCTGGCCCCAGACATTCAAGAAAGAGACGTCTTTTTCGACGAAATATTGGAGGCTGACGAAGTATTCATCACGAGCACCACCAAGCGGATTCTTCCAATTACCCAAATTGGTGATAAAAAGATCGGCGACGGGAACCCGGGCAGGCATACAAGGTCCCTGATGCAATCATTCGAACTATTGGAGCAAGAGATTATCGGGTACTTCCGGTAGAGCGAGGGCCATAAGCCAAAGAAACGTACAAACGATACAACGCCTGGCAAAGAATGCTTTTCTTTGTTGTCTTTTGATTCACGTTTATAGCTGCCTCTGCAGCTATCGTCCTAAGAAAACTAAAAAAGGCTGCTTTCAGTAAGCAGCCTTTACCTTAATTTACAAGTTGGGCATCCGTAAGGATGTACATAAGCTTTTCGGGGTCCTTGTCGTTAAGCGTCAATGTTCCCTTCACTTTTACCCGTTTGGAGGTATATGTCACGGGAGTGGTAAGCATTACCTCCATGACCGTCTCAGGGCCACCCGATCCGCAAAAAAAACATTCTGCAAGAGGAAGCGAGGAGAGAATAATGTGTTCCGGTTTGAACATCCCTTCAAATGGTATGATGTAGCCATCAGCTTCTACTACTTTGCCTTCCATATCCTTTATCTTTGGACCGAATACAGGCAAATAAAGTTCTCCCCATTCATCTTGGCCAATTTTATACGTTACTTCAGATAGATCTTTCCATACAGAAGTCTGCGCGCTTACCTGAAAGGATAGCAAGGCAATTGCGGCGCATGTCATTAAATAGTTCATATTTCTGTCTTTTTATTTTGTCAATTGTTTTGCAATGTCCGTTCGATACGCACTCCATGCTGGAATCAGGGAAGCCAACACACCTATTATCATCGCAAAGAGCACTAAGTATACCTCTTCTACCAGGAATACATCTGCCCTTAAGCCAGCTATTGCTCCCTGGTCATAGCTAACAACCAAAATGAATAGGAAAAGGTGCCCAATAAAAAGACCTAAGAGTGACCCCAGAAAGGTTAGCAGTACTCCTTCGAGCAAAATGTGAAGGAACAATACTCCTTTGGAAGCTCCAACAGTACGCATCACTGCCAAATCATACTTTCGTTCTTTTAACGAATTGTAGAGGGCGATGAATATACCTAGTCCAGATATGATAATGATAATTATGGCTAAGCTTTGTATTAATGTCACTCCGATCCCTAATAGTTCGAATAACCTCGAAATCTCAAAGGAAGGTGAGGCTGCCTGCAATGAACTTCTACTATTGATGAAGCGTGGAAGCTGTACTGCCGCGATAGGATTTCGATACTCGACTAGCAATGATGTGATTTCCCTGTCCTCCTCCGTTTGGGGAAAACCGGTAGTGGCTACCGGCAACTGCATTTTTTCATGGTCATGACCTTCATCGTGGGTGTACCACACTGATTCCATGCTGGTAAGAATCAATTGATCCACGACGCTTCCTGATTGGGCCATTATCCCTACCACTTTGTAGTCGTGCTCATCATGATCATGGCTTGCTGATCCGATTCCATGGGAACCTACAAAGGTATCTCCCACTGTTAACTCAAGTTTTTTTGCCACATTTTGGCCTATAACAACGTCAAACGGCAAGGTCCAAGAAGAACCCGCAGAGAACGTAACGCCATAGAGTGCCAAATAATCATGATTGGTACCGACAATTCGAAATCCGCGGTAATTGTCTCCCATTCCAAGAGGTATGGTGTTTTTGATAAGTCTGTTTCTCGAAACGCCGATTGCTTCTTCCAATGCGATATTACCCGTAGGAAAATCAATGTGATACACAGAGGAAAGTACCAATTGTAGTGGGCTTCCCTTTGCCCCTATTACCAGGTCAATACCCACCGCATCTTTGGTCATTTTATTTTCAAACTGCTCTTGCATGAGAAGCAGCACGGTGATTATCGCCAACCCCAATGCCAACAACAAAATATTGAGACTGGTATTGAGAGGCTTTGCGACCAGGTATTTCCAACTTAGCTTTAGTAGATTCATGCTTGTAACGCTCCTATGGTCAATTGATTGGCTATATGGTTTTTCACGCGTTGATCATGTGTTACTACAACTAGAACAGCCTCTAATCTTTTTGCTTGGGCTTTCAGCAATTGGATTACTTTTTCTGCGTTTTCATCATCAAGACTAGCAGTAGGTTCGTCTGCAAGTATGAGTTTGGGCTGATTGGACAAAGCCCGTGCTATAGACACCCGTTGGGCCTCTCCCTCGCTCAGTGTATCAATTTTCGCGTGCTTTTTGTCCAAAATGCCTAGATCTGCCAGTGTTTTTTCCAGCTCATTTGCTCGTTTCTGACCGACAAAAAAATTTGCTAATTGGAGATTTTCAAACACTGTAAGTGCCGAAAGAATGTGTGGCTTCTGAAAAACAATCCCGATGTTTTTGCCACGGAACCGATCGAGTTTATTTCCCTTTAACGAATAAAGTGGGGTACCGCTGATAATTACCTCGCCTGCTTGGGGTGCCAGCAATCCCCCTAAAATATGCAACAGCGTAGTCTTCCCGGAACCTGATTTCCCAAGTATCAAGAGTTCATCTCCCGGCGAAAGGGACATGTCCGGTAGGGTAAACAGCCGCTTTTTATCGTAGGTGAATTGAATAGACGTAGCTTTTAGCATTTACGTGGGTTTGTTTTATTTAATCGGAATTTCCAGGTAAAAAGTTGTGCCCTTGGACAGTTCTGACTCAAACGATATCTTCCCTCCAATGACTTCAACGCATTTTTTTACGATAGACAGGCCTAAGCCGGAACCTTCTCTCAGGCCGACGTTTTTACCTCGAAAAAAACGGTCAAATAACTGCGACTGTTCGGAAGGGGAAATGCCGATTCCCTCATCTGTAATAGACGCCCTGAGCAAACTATCATCCAGCCATACTTTAAATTCAACAAGTCCTCCATCTCTGCTATATTTTACGGCATTTGAAAGAAGGTTTTCAAGGATTTGATAAAGAAGGTCCATATCAGACGTAATCATCTTCGGCAACTTGTCGAAATGGGTCAAAATTTTCACATCATTTTCAACTCCTGCCTTTACCATGTCCACAACTTCATTGAGAAAAGCTGACGTGTAGATTCTTACGGGCTTGTAATTCATTTTTTCCGCATCCGCCTTTCCGAAGAAAAGAACGCTCGTAAGCAAGCTGTTTAGGCTTCTAACTGAATTTTCGATTTTACCTGCATGCTTTGCTATCTTTGCCTTGAAAGGATGGTCCTTTTCCGCATACTTTTGGAGCAGCTGTGCAGAACTCAATATGGATGTTAAGGGGGTCTTGAATCCGTGGGAAACATTTTGTACGATCCTGGATTTCAGCTCACTGAGTTCACGTTCTTTCTCAAGGGCTTTTTGCAGTTCTTTATTCGCTTCATTTAAATCTGCTGTTCGCTGTTTTACCTTTTCCTCAAGTTCATTATTTAAGTTTTGAAGCTCCTTTTCCTTTTTGTCTTTAAAAATCGCCAATTCAATCACCATGTTCAACTCTCGAATGTTAAAGGGTTTGATCACATAGGCACTTGGATTGGTAACTGCTACCTTTTGAAGTGTTTCTGTGTCGGAACTGGCGGTCAGGTAGACCACTGGTATATTGTATTTTTCATTGATGATTTCCGTTGTCTTTATTCCGTCCAGCTTTCCGGACAGATTGATGTCCATCATCACAATATCCGCATGGTTGTTTTCCAGAAACTCAAGTGCCATCTCTCCTGAGTCGGCCATTCCGATGATCTCATGGTGGTTTTTTTCCAATGCCTTTTTTAACAAAAGTGCCGAAACAGTATCATCCTCGGTAATTAAAATTTTTAATGAAAACATGCGGGGTAACGTTTATATCTGTCGCTAAATTAAAAACTATGCAATCAACGGAACTTCAATTACTACCTCAGTTCCTACTCCTTTTTGACTCTTTATGCTAATAGTGCCAGACAATTCATCCAAAAGGTGCTTGGTCACCGTTAAGCCTAAACCGACTCCTTCAAATTTACGGTCGTATCCGTTACTTTCCTGCTCAAAGGGAGAAAATAATTTGCTTATATACTCCTCGCTAATACCTACTCCCTGGTCTTTAACCTGTAAAAGGAGCTTTCCTCCTTTCTTTTCTATCTGAAGTGCAACTATACCTTCGACGGAATATTTTACAGCGTTACTTACAACATGATTTACAATCATGGTAAGGTACTCCCTTTCTATCATTCCAACAAATGGTTTTGTTCGATATTTGACGGAGAGTAACAGCCCCTTCTTGATGGCTGCTGATCTGTGTTGTACAAGAATTTTGGAAAAAAAATCATTAATATTAGTTTCCACATATTGAATATTCCGTTTATCTGATTGAATCTTTGAAAAATCAAGAATAGTGTTAATCGTATGTAGCAATCGTTCCCCACTTTCCTGAATAATCCGTACCTGCGAGGCGAGGTGCGGCTGGTTAGAAATATTTCTAAGAATATTTTCGGCACTCCCTAGTATCCCATTCAATGGCGTTCGGATTTCATGGCTCATGTTCGATAAAATACTGCTTTTTAGCATACTTACTTCTTCAGCGCGTTCTTTGGCATTCTTTAGGCCCTCTTCGTAGGCCTTTTTTTGCGAAATATCCCTAAACACACTAAGCAAAAATGGATTGCCGTCATGTTCAGAATTCAATTTTGTTAGAAATAGTTCTATCTCTCTATCCCCGGTCCGAAATGGCATTCGTAATTCTTGGGTAATTCCATCGCCGTTCAGCTTTTCTATTTGAGACACGATGGGCCGACGCTGGGAAGTATAAAAATCTGGATCTTTAAATAAAAAAGAAAGGCCATTTGTGAGGAGCTCTTCCTCCGTAACACCGGCCATACGACAAAGTGCTGGATTTGCAGCAATGACTTTCCCCCCCATTATTGACAACATAAGCCCGTCCACAGAACTGTTCCAGACATTTTTGAATTGATCCTCAGTTTTTTTTATTTCTACCTTTTTCCTGTCCAAATCACTTTTAAGTATTCCCTGATACTTGAACTGCACAAATAAAAAATTTAGCAATATACCTAGTCCGACAAACACAATCACCACAAGTGCCACAAACCACCCCTGCAGGTAGTACGGATATGCTACCGAAAATGGTGCGGCATAGACTTCATCCGACTCTGCCTGCTTGCCCAAACTGGCCTTAATCATCAACTGGTACTCGCCGGGAGGAAGGTTATTGAAGTAAAGTTTGTTTTCTCGGGGATTTTGAATTACCTGCCATTCATTATGAAAGCCCTCAAGCTTGTAGAAAACCTGCAAATAAGGCCATGGGCTAAAGGTAACAGCCCTGTATTCTACAGATACATTGTTGTTGGAATAGGGTATTTTTGTAGCGGATGCTGTCGCGTTTGAGTCTGACGCGACGGTAAGTTTTTCGATATAGGTAATCGGTGGGATGGTATGCTTCCTATCCTCCTCGGGAATATAGACGGATACCCCATTTTGCGTACCAATAAACACCCGACCGTAGTCGGCAAAACGTATTGCACCCCGATTTACTTCATTTCCTATTAATCCATTCCGTTCATTGAACTGCCGCAAATTCCCGTCTTCCACAAGAAAAACGCCAAAGTTAGTTCCAAGCCAAAGCCTACGTTGTTCATCCGCCAGAACGACATATACAGGACTTTCGATTGTATAACCTTGTATAGAGAAAGGCTTCAACTCGAAATTATCTAGAAAAAAAAGCCCCTTTTCGGTAGCTAAAAGTAAGGTATCGTCCTTGTAAAAAAAATCATATCCAGTGATACGTATATAATCATCACCGACATAAGGATCTTCAAAAGCAGAATGCTCTCCATTATCCAGGATAATCCATTTATCCTGAACCTGCCCGATCTTTCTAATATAGTTTCTCCACAGATCACCATTGTCTGTGCCGGATTTCAAAAAAGGAACAAATGACATGGTACTACCTCGCTGTTCAATAGCTGCTTTCCATATTTTACCGTGAGTAACCACCAGCAAACTATCTCCCTTTGCGTCCACATAATTCACAGCAGCATCATTAGGCACGGAGACTTTATGCCATTCGAAGTCGTAAGGATCAATATATCCCAACCCTATTTTGTACGCACTAAACCATATCCTCCCATATTTATCCGTTGAAAAATTAAGTATCCGGCTATAGATTGGATTCGCTGGATCGGAAAACGCTACCGTTTTTAGTGGCGAATCGTCCTTCCACACCTGATAGCCATTGTTGTATCCGATGATGTAAACGGATGGTTTCAGGTATTCAATAGCGGAAATATCATGGGCCGGTAAACCAATTCGCTCATCAAAATTTTGAAACCTAAGACTGGAAAGTATGGACACCCCTCGATAGGACCCCAACCATATGATTCCTTCTCTATCAACAAAAGAACATTCGATGTACTTGACGTCATTTTCATCGTCTGCAGAGATTTCAATGATTGTTTGTGATTTGATGTTACGTTTGTAAAGCTGTGAATTGTAAAAAAAGTACACATCGCCGTTCACTTCAAAGAGCCCATGTGCTTCTTGACCAGTGATGAACTTTCTCGAAAATCCCGCAAAAATAGGACTACCTAATTCCCACAAGGTGTCACTCCGGTATAGCGAATCTTTAGCTAAATAGTAATACGTATTTTCCTCTTTATTAAATACGACGTTCAGTAGTTCGCTTGAGAGATTTAAGCTAGAAACAGACAATTCCTGTAAGGCGTTATTTCTAAAAGCAAAAATCGATTTTTCGTAAATGAAATGAACATGATCTTCAGCAGACATAAAAAAAGAAGTAAACTGTCCTTTTGCCATGGGGTCTACAGGAAATTTCTTTACCAAATTCCCTTTCATATCCTGTACAATGATTTCGTTTCCGGCCACCAAATAAAGCATTTTAGCAGGTCCCGTGCCAGTGACATGCAATTGGATATTCGATAATTTCAAGGATTCGGATCCTTCTTCGAGTGATAGCGGGATTCTGCGCCAACTAGTCAGATCGTGATAAAAGACAACTGGCCTCCCTTTCGTCTGGTAAATCCAAATATGTCCATCTACATCAGTATGAATCAACTGCTTATCGCTAAAATGGACACGTACATGTTCTGGCAACTGCATCATAGCAATGCCATCAGAATACTTTACCCCACGACTCGTAGCCAACCAAATAAATCCATTTTTATCTTGATTTATTGAAAAAATTGTCTCAGATGTCAAGTCAAAGCCCCTAATCATTTTGGTAGATTTGAAGGTTTGGGCTGAGGAACTCCAGAAAACCCACAAAAAGAGAATTACAAAATAGTGGCGCTTATTCATTTTTAGCTGTTACAGCGATAAATTTAGAAAAAGATATGAATACTCTAAATTAAATTGATAATGTTTCCCATTTCTTTTTGTGATAGAGCGTATTCTTATAATTTTGTAGCAAAACTATAAAAATCGCATTATGAGTGTTTTGGTAAATAACAGTTCAAAAGTAATTGTACAAGGTTTCACCGGTAACGAAGGGTCATTCCACGCACAACAAATGATTGAATATGGCACTAACGTTGTTGGTGGAGTAACGCCTGGAAAGGGGGGATCCAGCCACCTTGGAAAACCGGTTTTCAATACTGTGGAGGATGCTGTCAACGCAACTGGAGCGAATACATCCATTATTTTTGTTCCCCCTGCTTTTGCCGCTGACGCCATCCTTGAAGCTGCAGACGCTGGTATCAAAGTGATTATTGCGATTACGGAAGGTATTCCGGTCAAAGATATGATGAAAGTAAAGCCCTACGTAAAAAAGAAAGGCGCCACGCTTATAGGACCAAACTGCCCTGGAGTAATTACCCCTGGCGAGGCGAAGGTCGGGATTATGCCAGGGTTTGTGTTTCGTCCGGGAAGAGTCGGTGTCGTATCTAAGTCGGGAACACTAACCTATGAAGCCGCGGATCAGATCTCCAAAGCAGGATTAGGCGTTTCGACAGCGATAGGTATTGGAGGCGACCCCATTATCGGCACATCTACCAAGGAGGCGGTCCAATTACTCATGGAGGATCCTGAAACCGATGCCATCGTCATGATTGGAGAGATCGGCGGAAACTATGAAGCGGAAGCGGCTAAGTGGATTAAGGAAAATGGTAACAAAAAGCCCGTGGTGGGATTCATCGCTGGTCAGACTGCACCGGCAGGAAGGAGAATGGGGCATGCAGGGGCCATCATCGGAGGTAAGGACGATACCGCGGAGGCGAAAATGAGAATAATGCGTGAAAATGGCATATATGTTGCGGAAACTCCAGCCGAAATCGGCGAAGTAATGGCCAAAGCCCTAGGGGTAGACGCCTAAGCAAGCGCTCATTGTAGAATAGATGAAGAGGGTAACTAGAAAGGTACCCTCTTTTTTTGACAATCGCGGGAAGGAACTGCTTTCCATATCGATATTTTTTTCCAATCCGCAAAAGTCCGAATTGACAGAAAAAAGCAAGTCACATTCGCTAAACAGAATTCCCCTTCCATCACAAACTCATTTGCATTAATAGGAAAAATTAACTATATTTTCCTCCGATTTGCATGAGAAACACCATGACCCAGTTAACTATACGAATATTTACATCGTTTTTTTTATCTATGGGCTTGATTCCGCTTCAGGCCCAAGAAACCTTGGATTATACCAAGGATATTATCCCGACTCTAAAAACCCATTGTTATTCCTGTCACAACGTGGGCAATTCGAAAGGCGGAATTAATCTAGAGAAATACGAAGAAGAAGGTCGGATTATCAAAGACGGTCAGCTTTGGCTTCACGTAATCGACCAAGTGAAGACGAAAGCCATGCCTCCCAGTCATAAACCTCCGCTCTCTCCAGAGGATTATCATGTATTGGTGGACGGAATCAATGATATTCTAGTCAAATCCCTCCAAAATAAGACTCCAGGGAAGGTCATTATCCGCAGGCTAAACCACGCTGAATACCACTATACCGTACTTGACTTAACTGGTGTCTCTTATGATGCTAAAAACCGGTTTCCCTCTGACGGATCCGGAGGTAGCGGATTTGACAATCAGGGTGGTTCTCTTTTTTTTACCCCTTTGAAAATGGAGCGCTATTACGATGCGGCGGAAGAAATTGTGGAAACACTTTATCTTGACGGTGAAAAATGGAAAAAACTTGTTCCGTTTGAGTATCATCTGACATGGTGGCAAAAGTTGGTGAATTGGGCAAAGAGCATCTTATTTACCTCCTACAACCCCGTCAATCCTCCCGAAAAGGCAGCAGAAAGTGTGATCTATCCATTCGCAAGTCATGCCTACAGAAGGTTTTTGAAAGCAGGGGAAAAGGAAAAGCTAATGAACTTGTTCGACAAGGTTTACAGTTCGAACCATCCTATGCCAAACCCAGAACGCTTCAACAGAAGTATCAGTGAAGTGTTCAAAGCGATATTGATTGCCCCTTCTTTTTTGTATAAAATGGAAGAGGAGCCGGATGTTGAAAAGCCGGTTCCACTTAGCGACTTCGAAATGGCCACCCGACTTTCTTATTTTTTGTGGTCAAGCATGCCTGATCAGGAGCTTTTCGAACTGGCATCTGCTGGAAGACTTCAAGATGACGCTATTTTGGAACAACAGGTTTCCCGGATGTTGGAAGATCCTAAAGCGATCCGATTTGCCGAATCATTCGTCACCCAGTGGCTTGGAATTACGAAGCTAAAAGACCCGAACGCGCCCCTTGGAGATCTTGCGAAGTTCCCCTTATTTACAGAGGCCATCAAGGATGCGATGTATAGAGAAACTACGGCGTATTTTTATCACATCCTCAAGGAGGGAGGCAATTTTCTCGAACTAATAAAAAGTGACTATACGTTCTTGAATGAAGATCTTGCTGAATTTTATGGTGTACCCGGAGTACAGGGAAAGGAATTCCAGCAAGTGAACCTCGCCGGTGGCACTAGAGGCGGGCTTTTGGGGATGGGGAGCGTACTGGCAGTCACCTCACTTCCCACAAGAACCAGTCCCGTACTTAGAGGTAAATGGGTCATGGAAGAAATACTTGGCATATCGCCTCCCCCACCCCCACCTGATGTAAGTGAGCTTCCTGACGATGAAGGACTACATGAGGATCTTGGACTACGCGCGCTTTTGGAGAGGCACCGGTCCAATCCGGCATGCCAATCATGTCATGAAAAAATGGATCCTCTAGGAATTGGATTAGAGAATTTCGATGCTGTAGGAAGATGGCGGGATAGCTATGGAAATATTCCCATTGACGCCTCTGGAGTGCTTTCTACTGGAGAAAAGTTCAAGGGCCCTGAGGATCTAAAGCTACTTCTATTGGACGAAAAAGAGAAATTCTCCCGTAACCTTACGATCAAATTCCTGTCCTACGCTGTGGGAAGGGGTGTTTTATTTACGGATGAAACGGCCATACGGGAGTTGTCGGACAATCTAGTGCTGAATAATTTTGAGCCAAAAGGATTCATTTCCGAATTGGTAAAAAGTTACCCCTTTAGAATGAAAATTAAGGACTTTCAAAAAAGATCAACAGAAATATAATTATTACCTCCTGTAAGAAATCTGTTTGCTTAGACAAAAATCTTACTTAACTTGCTAGTGTTCATCAGTTAAGACTTAACCTGTACCTCAAATGACCAAAAAGTGGCAACTATCTAGGCGGAAAATGCTAAAAGGAATGGGAGCAGCGATAGCGCTTCCTTTTTTGGAGGCAATGAGCCCCCTTACCTTATCCGCACAGAGCAGCCCTAAATTTCCGGTGAGATCTGCATTTATTTTTATGCCTAACGGTGTCCACCCCGATCGTTGGACCCCGGCCAGCATAGGTACGCATTTTGAACTTTCTCCAACCCTTCAACCTCTTCGAAAGCTAAAGGATGACATCCTCGTCCTTGGTCAACTGATGAATAAAAACTCCATTTTTCAAGGAGCAGACGGCCATTATGCAAAAGACGCAAATTTGTTCACCTCGATGCCGATCACTAAGACTGCAGGGGATAATATCAATGCAGGAGGAATTTCCGTTGATCAGATTATAGCCAACTACTATAAAAACGAGACCTTGTTCCCATCATTGGAATATGGGCTGGATAGAATAGCGACGGGAGTGGATATTAACGTAGGATTCACGAGATTATACGCCAGTAGTATCTCATGGAAAAATGCGACCACACCGCTATCTAAAGAGATTGATCCCCGATTGGCATTTGACAGGCTATTCCGTTCCTTTGTCACCGGGAATACCAAAACCGACAACCCCCACAAAAGCAGCATTTTGGATGCAGTCATGGAAGATGCCAAATCGCTGAAAAACAATTTGGGAAGGTCAGATCAGGACAAATTGGAGGAGTATCTTGAATCCATCCGATCCATAGAAAAACGCATATCAAACCAAGATAGTCTAAAGGACTTTGAAAGCAAGGTCACTCCAGATATCCGAAAAGAACTTAATCGGGTAAACATCAGCATCGAAGAATATGTCGATGCCCACGCTGGCGTAAACATCACCGAAAAGACCCGCCTCATGTACGATATCATGGCGCTGGCACTGTGGAGCGATGCGTCACGGGTGATTTCATTCATGTACGGCAATTCAGTAAGCAATAGGAATTTCTCCTTCCTAGAGGGCGTTAGTGGGTCGCATCATTCGCTATCACACCATATGAACAACGAAAGCAATCTTGATCAGTATGACAGGATTACCAAATGGCATTTGGAGCAGTATGCTTATTTTTGTGAAAAATTGAAGTCCATCAAGGAGGGAGACCGCACACTTCTTGATAATTCTCTCATCATGTTTGCCTCGGGTCTTAGAGACGGAAACCGGCATTCTCCAAGAGACCTACCGATTATTGTTGCCGGTAAAGGTGGGGGGAAAATAAAAACCGGGCAAAATTTAATTTTTGAAGACAATACGCCGCTTGCAAATCTTTATGCTACCTGGCTTCAAACCGTAGGCATAGATACCAACAAGTTTGCTGACAGCACCCGTACGCTTCATGAAATCATGGTTTAGGCTGCCGCATACTCCCAAATGATTTTAGCTGTTCACTCTTACCTTTAACGAATTAAAGGGCTGGTTCTTTATGTTAAACCCGTATGCTACTACCTCGATAGCTTCCTTTCCATCTAGTATGGTGAGAAGGTGGGGAGCCGTTTTTTGTCTTTTACTGTGTGGATTCTTCTTACTTATCCCCTATTTACCTAAAAACTTGGGCAATGAGCCAAATCTGCTGTTGCTCGTCGGAAGGCTTCACCCACTTGTACTGCATTTCCCGATTGTTATTATTCTACTGACGCTGCTTTTTTTACTTATAGGTAATGCCGTTGCCCTGTTCAAACACCCTCTCCTAATCCTGAGCATGCTAATGCTAGGTTGTATTAGCAGCGTTATTGCCGCTTTCGCCGGCTATCTGTTGGTAGCCACTGCGGATTATAGCGGTGAACTGGTGAATGACCATCTTTGGGGAGGGGTACTAACCGGACTGGGAATTAGTCTGTCTACCGCGCTTTATCTATACCTGATCCCTCATCAAAATTCCAAGCAGGCATATCTGATGTATGGGGCGCTCGGGGCGACAACCCTCATATTGGGATATACAAGCCATTTGGGAGGAACCTTAACACACGGTCAGGAATTTCTTTCTGAACCGCTTACGGCTCTTTTTCCACCGGAAGACGTGATCGAGAAACCCATAGAGGAAATGCTGCTTTATGAAGATCTTATCCACACCATACTAGATGCCAAATGCCTTAATTGTCACAACGAAAATAAAACAAAGGGCGGTCTGTTAATGACCAGCTTGGAAAATCTCCTGAAAGCGGGAGAAAGTGGTAAAGCTGCTATTGTGCCAGGTAATCCTTTGGAAAGTGAGCTTATGGTGCGGGTCCACCTTCCTATTTCAGCTGATGAACACATGCCGCCAGAGGGAAAGCCAGGCCTGACTACAGATGAGATAGACGTCTTGGCCTATTGGATTGAAAATGGCGCCTTAAATGACCAAAAAATTGACAGTCTCCTAGACAATCCCACGATCGGAAACACGATTGTGGGCCTTTTGCCAGCTATACGTAAAAGCCAACAACGGATGATTGTCGAAAAGGAAACG
Source organism: Cytophagales bacterium (assembly GCA_016124425.1). GTDB lineage: Bacteria > Bacteroidota > Bacteroidia > Cytophagales > Cyclobacteriaceae > Lunatibacter. The sequence goes on along the minus strand of WGNT01000144.1, from coordinate 14,883 downwards.
TTTGAAAAAGTACATAAGGAGTTATCAGTCATTGCTACAGAACTAGGCATTGACATCCTACCGGACAAAGCTTCAGATCAGTTGACCTTTGCGATGCGTATGAATTTCCCTCCAAAGCCATTTTCGACAAAAGAACTGCTGACGTTGGCTCCTTATTTCGCATACTTCTCTAGTGTTTCCCTTGCTGCTTCAGATATTTCGGACGATGAGCTATTCCACATTGCCAAAATGGAGAATTTACAGCACTTATTCATTCAGAAAACAAGAATTACCGGGAACGGACTTCCTTACCTTCATGCTTTGTCTAAGCTGGAAACCCTTAACATTTCTTTTACACCGATGGAAGCCGGCAATGCCCTTCATCTTTTGGAATTTCCAGTACTAAAAAAGATATATTTCTTTGGTACTCCAGTAAAGAAAGATGTGATTGAAGCACTTCAGGCCTACCGGCCAGACTTGGAAATCATTTTGGAAGAAGGACCATTGTTTTAGTGGCCCGATATGCCAAATTTAAAGTATATAGTAATAACCAAACGACGTTTAATTGTTTTACTAACCTCCTATGTTACGCATATATTTCTTTGGCACTATTAGCAGGCTGATTTTAGGTTTGTGGTGTGTTGTTTTTTTTGTTCACTGCAAACAGGCGATAGATACCACCAATCCGGAAGCGGTAAGTGAGGCGGTTAGTCCGCTGAAATCCTACATCGAAAGCATAGATCCTGTGACCAGCTACGAGCTTGTGCACGAATCCAAGGGGGATGGCTTCCGGTATTTTGTAATCCGATCAACTTCCCAAAATTGGCTTACATCCAACGAGGTAACAGAAACTACATGGTGGCATTGGGTGTCCTTTGTAATTCCTGACCAACTCGACCACGATGTATCCTTCTTGATGATTTCCGGGGGAAGCACCAACACAAAGCTTCCTGAAAGCCCGGACAAGATGCTTGTAGAGGCTGCGCTAAGCACTCACTCCCCCGCTATTAAAGTACATAACATTCCTTTTCAACCGGTGACATTTGTTGGAGATACGGTAGAAAAACGGGTAGAAGATGGACTCATCGCCTATGGCTGGCGGGAATTTATGGAGCGAGGAGCTAAGGATGAAGATGCAATCTGGCTCGCCAGGCTCCCGATGACAAAAGCGGTTATTACCGCTATGGACGCCGTAACCGACTACACGAATAACCAATTAGGTTTAAACTTGGAGAAATATGTGGTCGCAGGTGGATCAAAAAGAGGCTGGACAACATGGACGACAGCTGCTATGGACGACCGGGTTGTAGCGATGGCTCCCATAGTTATTGATGTGCTAAATGTGGTTCCCTCATTTCAACATCATTGGCAGAGCTACGGATTCTGGGCGCCTGCTGTCGGAGATTATGAGAATGAGGGGATTATGGAATGGATGGGATCCAAAGAATATGACCGGTTACTTGAGATATCTGACCCTTACTCTTTTCTGGAGGCATATACCGACATCCCCAAATTATTAATCAATGCTTCTGGGGACCAGTTCTTTCTACCCGACAGTTGGAAATTTTATTGGGATAAACTAGACGGTGAAAAGCACCTTGCCTACATTCCAAATGCAGGCCATTCATTGGATAACTCGGATGCCATGCAGATCCTTCTGGGATTCTACAAACGTATTCTGGCCAATCAGCCACGGCCGCAGTACACTTGGCAGGTGTCTGAAACACATATTAAATTATCAGTAGCTGCCGAAAATCCCCCGGCTGAGATTAAACTTTGGGAAGCAACGAATCCCGAGGCGCGAGATTTCAGAATAGACGTTTTTGGTCCTGGATGGAAAGCAACCACGATACCCATAGCCGAAAATGGTGAGTACAACATCCCAATCAGCGCACCTGAAAAAGGCTGGAAAGGCCATTTTGTTGAACTTACTTTTGCGGGGAGTGCTCCTCTAAAGGTCACAACGGGCATCAAGGTGCTTCCGGAAACATATCCTTTTGAGCCCTTTGTACCCAAGGTAAAGAGAGGAACAACGAACGGACAACCACAATAGGTACAGACATGATTTGGCGGAATTACCACCTTGGCATGTTAGTTTATACCGTCAGTCTGCTGATCCTTCCCGCTTTCTTTGTATGTGCGCAGATACCTGAAAAAACGGTCAGGGAATTGTTTGATAAATTACCCGTCGATCCTACAGTTCTTCCGTTGAAAAATCCCTTGCCATTCTCGGAACAGGGTGGGCATATTCAGGGCATACAGCTGGTTCCAGCAGTGCGTGGATTTTCAGCCTATCTTTCAGGATCGTCTCGAGATGTAGCTTATGTTGCCCAAGTCGACTTAATGGGAGAGGCAAAGGTGAATGCAATTGACACCCTACTGCTTTCTCCGTACAGACATGCAGGTGGTTTCCAAATATTTGGCGGATACTTGGCGGTAGGCATTGAAGATAATCAGCTAAGAACCAGTTCAAAGGTGATCATCTACGGACTCGAAACCAGCAAAGACTGGGAAAAGCCGCTATACATTATCGAAAGAAAGGGTCCCTTCGAAAGATCTACTGCCGGTGCGGTAGGAATAACGAAGTATAAAGACGAAATCATCTTGGTCGTAGCAGACTGGAATTCGCGACATTTGGACGTATATAGCTGTGCCAGGCATCATTTCCAAAACACACAGGGATACTTTGCTCAAATAGCAAGTTTGGAAGTTCGTTCGCTCAATAAAAGCAGCTGGTCCGATTCTACGTGGCATTCCTACCAGAATATAAACTTACTCGCCGATCAGACAGGACTATACGCGATAGCCTTTGCGAGAGATGCAGCTGACCAACAAGTTGCTGACTTATTTGAAATCCGCTTTGAGGGTGATTCAGGTACGAAATTTCACTCACCTGTAGCCACCACTAGCATAGGAACCCTACATCAGGGTGAGGAGATAAATTCCTTTTACCCGAGGAATATGTCACTTCGAAAACTGTCATCTAAGGTCTTTACCTGCCGGGAAGGTGCCGATTTTAAAGCTGCAGGGGGAGTGTACCATAAAGGGAATGAGCTAATTATCTCAATGTCTCCCTATCAGCTCAGTGGCAATCAGTCAATTAACCTCTTTGGCATTGATCCTCAAGATCCTCGAATAGCACATTGACTTAAGCCGTCAAACTACCTTTATTAGAGGTACTTTTCCAGAAATGCATCTATATAATACTGGCAATAGGCATTCACCTTAACAGACAAATCCATCGTATGCGGCCATCCTTTCAGTCTGTGATAGCTGTAAGGTACGGAAGATTCTCCTAACCAAACAGCCAGTGAATCCGACTGAGAAACCGGAACTACTGAATCAATGGTTCCGTGAAAAATCAGTGTAGGTGGTGCTTCATGCGTAATATAAAATCTGGGAGAGGCTGTTCGATACACATCCGGATTTTCTTCATAGTTGTAGCCTAAAAACGAACGTGGTTCATTCCTATCTTTCGCTTCAGCTGTAGTCAGGTCCGCTGGACCATAAAGATTTACAACAGCTTTGACCGAACTATCCTCTCCAAACGGACAATCCTCCTCAAATAATGGATTATCCCCGGCATACCCAACCATCATGGACAAATGCCCCCCAGCAGATCCCCCAATCAAGATGATTCGATCCGGGTCTATTCCGTAGCTACCCGCATTTGCTTTGACCCACTTTACGGCACAGTTTACGTCCTGCACAGCTGCGGGAAACTTTGCTACCCGAGATAATCGATAGGAAACCGTGATGGCAACAAATCCCTTTCTGGCATAATCGATCAAGTAGGGTAGATAATCCGAACGCTTCCCACTTTTCCACGCCCCACCATGAACAAATATCATTGCTGGCTTAGCCGTAGTACCGGAATCATTGGAATAGTAAAGATCCAGTCCTAAAGAAAGGGTATCTAATGTCTTATACGTGACGTTCTCAATGGAAACAATGTCCTCCGGGACTTCAGGAGCTCTGTCAATCAATTGCAGCATGCCTAATCCATAGGCAATTTTCATCATCGTTTCATTCCAGTATCCCCGAGGTGGCTTCGGCTGTCCCTCGGTAGCGGTTGAACTGACACAGGCTGCCAACAAGCAGCTGAAGCCAATTGAAAAAATCACGTAGCGTTTTATAAATGCATTCATATATTTCTCGGGATATACAGTAAGTTATCTGCCTTTAGTAGATTTCAAAGAAACCTTTCTATGTTTAAATTTAGCTCCGTTTTACAAGCGGTGTTAATCCGGTAGCTTTTTTTGAACACCTTCGCGTTGGAAAAGAAAATCCAGCACCCACCGATAAGCCCTTGATGGAGTATAAATGAACTGAACAATCATCGGAACGTGCCTTTTGTTCTTTTGAAAGTAATAAAGCGGCTGAGGCCCAAAGGATTTGTGTGCTGCTAAAAACCGATCTACTCCAACCAATATACTTGGCTCTGTTTTTCCACCTACCATAATCATCATCGGCGGCATGCCATCATGCAAATGATAGATTGGAGAGGTTTCTTTCCATACCTGCGGATCATCTGTGAAGGCCCTGCGATGAGATGTGCCAGGAGGGTTATTAGCCTCAACAAGATAGCTATACATGTCCAAGCCGGCCGGATCGATTAATGCGGCACCGGCTATGGGATTCGACATTCGTAAGGTATCAAAGTATTCGTCCCTGACGGATATTAATCCGGCCAAATGCCCTCCCGCCGAATGTCCTGATACATATATTTGTTCTGGATCTCCGCCATAGTTTGCGATGTTTTCAAAAACCCATTGTGTCCCTCTGGCAGCAGCTAAGGCCATATCATTGACTTTATACTCCGGAGCAAGCGGATAATCCATGATTACCATCACAACTTTACGTCGGGCAAACCGACTTCCCAATCGGCTGTAGAGCTCTTTTTTGCCCGATCGCCAACTTCCACCGTGAATAAATAACATTACCGGATAGGTATAGGATGTATTTCTTGGCGAAAAAATGTTCAGGCGTTTTTCCGGTAGCCCTTCAAAATGCCCCTCTTCCATATACACGATATCCATATACTTGGTCACTCTATTCAAGGAACAAGCTGTATGAAACGAAAACACAAAAATCAATCCACCGTAAATCAGGGAGGTAATAAAACACCTCCGCAAACGTTTTGAACTAAGCATAAATTATTACCCGATTTTCTGATTTTAAGGCTATTGGATAAAACAAAAGTCTTTTGATGAAGTGAAAATCTGATTACTTTTGTTACTGGCATCTAACGATGTAAGGAAAATCATCATGATCGCTTATCGAGATGGAATCTCCTTACAATGTACAAGAAATCACTAAATGATCAAATTTTTAGATTTGCAGAATATCAACCGACAATATGCGTTAGCATTAAAAACGGCAGCGGCAGAAGTAATTGATTCGGGATGGTATCTTAGAGGCACTTACACCAAGAAGTTTGAAGAAGAACTTGCCATTTACCAACAGATCGATCATGTGGTTGGCGTAGGAAACGGTCTTGATGCGTTAACACTTATTTTTAGGGCCTACATTACTATGGGCTTCATGAAAGAAGGCGATGAAATCATCGTTCCAGCCCATACGTTTATCGCTACTGTTTTGGCTATCACAGAAAACCGTCTTAAACCGGTTTTTGTGGATACCGATCCCGATACGTGGAATATGGCGCTCCCAAAGATCGAGGCCTGTCTAACGCCAAAGACTAAAGCGATTGTAGTTGTACACCTATATGGAAGAATATGCTGGGATGAAACCCTTTCCATCCTTGCGAAAAAACATCGCCTCAAACTGATAGAGGATAATGCCCAAGCCATAGGTGCGGAATTGAGTGGGACGAGGAGCGGATCACTTGGGGATGTATCCGCGTTTAGCTTTTATCCCGGGAAACTTTTGGGTGCCTTAGGAGATGCCGGAGCTGTGGTCACTAACGATGCCGTACTTTCAGCTACGATTCGCGAGCTCGGCAATTATGGAGGATATGAGAAGTTTTACTATCGTTTTCAAGGGGTAAACAGTAGAATGGACGAGCTTCAAGCGGCCTTTCTATCGATTAAACTAAAACACCTGCCCGATGAAATTAGGGCTAGGAGAGCGATTGCGGTTCGGTATCTAAGCGAAATTTCAAATCCAACAATTTTCCTACCCGAAATACAGAATCCAAGCGAAAATAGCACACATGTATGGCATATCTTTAGTGTACTCTGTAGCGATAGAACACGTTTTCAGGAATACCTCTCTGAACATAACATAGAAACGGGAATACACTACCCAACCCCTCCCTACCTTCAGGATGCATTTCCCCAATATCATGATTTATCGTTTCCCGAAACTGAAAGAATAAGCCATGGCTTGATCAGCCTGCCCATCTATTCAACATTATCCAGTAGCGATATTGAAAAGATTATTTTGGTTATAAACGAGTATGGATAGCCCTTGACTTTCAAGTAATATGAATAACATCCAGATATTTATCCGCTTAAATCACATCCGGCCTAACGCATTCGAAGGCCATCCTTATCATCTAATCACCTTTAGGATTCGTAAAGAATAATAGTAGATAGTAGATAGTAGATAGTAGATAGCACAAGTAAAAGCAAAAAAACTAGTTATGATGCGCCGTTTGGTTGATATTTTCGTGAGTAGTACATTTCTGGTAATCACAATGCCGGCTTGGCTTGCTGTTGCCACGCTCACCCACTTTTATCATGGACCTCCAGTCCTTTTTGGCCAGCAAAGGCCTGGAAGGGACGGAAAACCCTTCTTTATGCTAAAGTTTAGAAGCATGACGAATGACAAAGGAGGGGACGGCAAGCTTTTACCGGATGAAGACCGCATTACGCCATTTGGGACCTGGCTGAGATCGACGAGTTTGGATGAAATTCCGGGCCTACTGAACGTTCTAAAGGGGGATATGTCGTTAATAGGTCCTAGACCCTTGTTGATCGAATACAATTCACTGTACAATGATTTTCAGCGTAAACGTCTCGAAGTAAAACCGGGACTAACTGGTCTTGCTCAAGTTAACGGCCGCAATGCCATCTCATGGAATAGGAAATTTGAACTTGACGTATGGTACGTAGAAAACCGGTCTTTCTGGCTAGATATAGAAATACTTGTTAAAACCATTTATAAGGTGGTAAAAAAAGAAGGAATTACTCCGGAAGGCACCGTTTCTATGCCGCCATGGAAAGGTAACGTAGAGTAACTATCAATAGAAAAAACTTAAGCCCATCTATTGGTTGGCAGTGTATGCTTTCTGAGGATCCGTTTGCCATCTTCGACCACTTCAGGGAGTTTCTGCAATTCCCAAAGACATTTTCTGGCATGTTTCGCAGCTTTTTCTAGATCAATAACAGGAAATGGATAATCCTCCCCAAGTTGAAATCCTACAAAGTTGGCCTCGAGATACGGAAAAAGCCAAGGCTCATGCACATATGCATTCGGAACCATAGTCAATTCCGGTACCCATTTTCTGATAAACAAGCCCTCCTCATCATGGTCTTTTGATTGTTTTATTGGGTTGTATATACGAACGATGTTGATTCCTGTGACACCTGCCTGCATTTGCAATTGTGGGTAATGTATGCCTGGCTCAAAATCCAAAAACATCCGAGCTAAATGATTAGCGCCCTTCTGCCAGTCCGTCCATAAGTAGTGTGTCAGAAAGGACACCAACATCGCCCTCATCCTAAAATTTAAATAGCCAGTAGTAATCAGACAACGCATGCAGGCATCTATCAACGGAACTCCTGTATGACCGGATTCCCACGCCTGATAAAGCTCTGCATCATTCGCCTTGGAGATAGCTTGAAATCCACGGTTGATCGATGCATGTTCCATACTGCATTCCATTTCAAATTTCTGAATGAAATGGCAGTGCCACCGCAGACGGGATTGAAAATTCACAATATTCCTTGCTGAACCTCCCCCAGTTCTCGCCTTTTCAGCCATCTGAAAAACCTGCCTCATCGAAATACACCCCCATGCCAGATACGGAGATAGTCTGCTACAACTTTTACGACTGGCTTCAGGCTTACTAATATGGCTGCTATAGTTGCTGATTCTTGTGTGGAAGAACGTATTTAAGTACTTCCACGCAAGTGTTTCACCCCCTTTTTGCCGTGATGGATGCGAAAATTTCCATGCCGCTGGAATGGGCAGACTTCCCGTACCATAGAGAAATTCTGTGGATAGCGTGACAAAATCCCCATTTCCCAACTCACAGGACAACTGTGGGGCAAGCATCAGGCTGTGCCAATCCTTGTTCCAGTTCAACCTATCTTTGCGCCCCCTATTTACACCTTGCTGTCTAAATTGCTCCCAACGTATCCCGGTTCTCTGGAAGAACTCACCGACAGCTTTATCCCGGTCGTAGGTTACTTTAATTCCTGTTTCTTGATGGGAAAAAACATGAACAATATTGAATTCATTGGCTAAGTGTGTAAAAAATGGAACTACTTCTTGATAAACGACATGGACCCGCGCATGGTACGGACTTAAACGAGTATTCATCTCCATCAAACTTTGGTAGACAAACTGCCAATGACGGTCATCACTCTGAGGCGCGGTAATTAATGATGGTTCAAAAAAATACACCAGAAGTACCCGCCGGCTCGATTCTATTCCGGATTTTAAGGGAGCATGATCGGAAAGTCTTAAGTCCCGCTTAAACCAAACGACATCAATATCTTCCATAGATACAGTAAACCTTTTTTCGCTTATCCTGTTTTGATGGTATGAAAAATAATCGGACATACACCACACAGGAGGAAGATAGGATCATAGAGATGGCATGGGAGGACAGGACGCCATTTGAAGCGATACACACCCAGTTCTCCTGTCCCGAAAAAGAAGTAATTGCCATTATGCGCAGGGCGTTAGCTCCCAGTTCATTTAGAATGTGGAGAAAGCGGGTACAGGGGAGGAGAACGAAACACGCAAACTTATCCCTCCTTGATCAAGGTCGGTTTAAATGTTCGAGACAACGTGCCATCTCCCAAAACGGAATCAGTAAACGTAAATAGAAGCTGTGTTTTGGTTAGACTTTCGGTTCCTGTTGACTTAAGCAGTGAAAAGAACCTAACCCCCAAATAATATCCAAGGAATCTACACCTACTACAGTTCTATCCGAAAAAAAGTCTGTAAGAATCTGAAGCGCTTTGTCATCGTTTTTGTCTCTGAAGGTAGGTACAACTACAGCATTATTGGCTATATAGAAATTGGCATAGCTGGCCGGTAATCTAGTACCTTCGTAGATCACGGGAGAGGGCATTGGAAGTTCGATTATCTGGATCGCTTTGCCGTCTGGCAAACAGAACTTATGAAGTAATTCGATATTTTCCTTTAGCGGTTGATAGTTGGGATCTCGTTTATTTGTCTCCACTGCTGTAACGACGGTATCTTCCGATACAAATCTTGTAATGTCATCGATATGCCCATCGGTGTCATCTCCCATAATGCCGTCCCCAAGCCATAGAATTTGGTTCACACCATAATAATCCCTCAAATAACCTTCAATATCCGTTTTGTTTAAATGCGGATTTCTGTTTGGATTTAGCAGGCAAGACGTAGAGGTAAGCAAAGTTCCTTTTCCATTGAAATCTACAGAACCTCCTTCCATCACTATCCCCGGATTGAAACAAGGGATCTTAAGAATGTCTGCCACTTTGCTGGGGATTTGGTTGTCTAAGTCGTAGGGAGGATATTTATTTCCCCAAGCATTATATTCCCAGTTTACCACTACCTTCTTTTCCATGGCATCCGGATTAATCAAGAAAGCCGGACCGTGGTCCCGACACCAAGCATCATTTGTAGGAAAATAATGGAATTTAATGTGCTCCATTTTTGCCGCGGCTTTTGTCAATGCATCCGTGGCAAAATGCATCATGGCCTCATCAGTTACCATGATATTTACTTTCTCCCCGAAGGAAATATGCGCAACAAAGGTCGAATAGGGAGCGTAAACGAGGGATATTTTACCAGGCCAAGACGCCTCCTTGTGCGGCCAACTAAGCCAAGTGGCCTCATGCTCAGCAAATTCCGCAGGAAAAAAATACCCCAATTCAGCTGGCAGGACACCCCTATTTTCTAGGCCATCCGAACTACTTTTCTTCATCCAGATACCTGTTTAGGAGGGGTTCATAAGAGTCAATTCTCCTGTCTCGTAAGAAAGGCCAATGCGTCCGATATCTGTCCGATCCTTCCAGTGAAATCTCCACAACCTGCAGGGTTTCCTGATCATGGGGAGCTTGATAAACCACTTTTCCAAAGGCATTGGTCACAAAAGATCCACCCCAAAACCTCATATTTGACTCCGTGCCAACTCTGTTTACTGCAACTACCGGCACGCCATTGGCAACAGCATGGGAACGCTGTATGGTCTGCCAAGCTTGGTACTGATCATCGTTTGTGTCTATATCCTGGTCCTTATGCCAACCTATTGCTGTAGGATAAAATAGGATTTCCGCACCTTTTAGGGTAGTAATTCTAGCTGCTTCAGGATACCACTGATCCCAGCAAATTAAAATGCCCAAATTTCCGTAACGGGTGGCAAACACCTTGTATCCTAAATCCCCCGGTGTAAAATAAAACTTCTCATAATATCCGGGATCATCGGGAATATGCATTTTCCTATATTTCCCCAAATATGCACCATCAGCGTCAACTACCGCTGTAGTATTGTGGTACAAACCTTCCGCTCGCTTCTCAAACAGCGACGCGATGATTACTACGCCAAGTTCTTTGGCGAGATCTGCCAAGGTCGACGTAGATGGACCGGGGATAGTTTCGGCAAGCTTGAAATTTTCATAGTCTTCTACATCGCAAAAATAAAGCGAGCGAAACAATTCCTGCAAGCATATAACCTGTGCTCCAGCCTCCGCTAATTTGCGGATTCCCTGGGCCGTCTTTTCCATATTTACCTGTGGATCATTGTCACAAGCTAGTTGCAAAAGACCGACGTTAACAACTTTTCTTTTCAAAACGTATTTATTTATATGATTGCTGTTTGTGTTTTAATTGTGTATAACTTCTTACAGAAACTATTCCAAACCCTTCGAGATAAGCACCTTTTGCTTATTAATTACAGGGTTGGCATACATGGATAGGAAATTCCGGACAGCAATGGGATTTGTCAAATCGACCCCTCTTTTTAGCCGACTTTCAAAATCATCCTTTTCCTCTGTCGTATACTGGGAATTATTTTCACATGACCCATTTAACATGTCAAGTGCAATGTAGTTCGTCGGCCAAAGCTGATAATTAGAGATTATTACTTTATCAATCTCTTCTGCCAGAAGGCTCATTTGCCGGTTTAGGCTGGGTTCGCTCGCAAAAATTTGATCAATCTCCGTATGAAACACATCCCCTAAAGCGATGTGTATACGCTTTTTCTGGCCCATGATTCCGCTAACAAGCGTTTTAAAATCTTCATTTTTCCCTTTCACATAGATCTCGGCTTTGGATTTTGCCAAAAGTTCTGGCATTTTCAAAACGTCTGTAGGATCATTCTCATACGAAATGGAGACAGGTACAATCTTCAAATGCTTGAAAAAATCTGCCATTCTTCCTCCTTCCCGGCAAGCTAATGAGAGCATTTTCAACACACCTTTTTGCGTGCGGTCGTTCCCGTCCTTCGTTCTGCCCTCCCGCTGCGCAATCCATACTGATCTGTTTTCGAAAAATATGGAATTCATGATGTACTCCGAATTTAGCTTCGAGCTTTCCAACATCGCCCGTGAACTCAGTCCCCTGTGAACGATAAAATTACGAGTCAGTTTCGCCAAACTTTTTAGAAATGGCTTTTTTACCAAGTTGTCTCCAATTGCAGATGTAGTCATCTTACCTCCGTGTTCATACAACATGGCGTTTAACAAAGAAGTATCTAGAATGATATCCCGGTGATTTGATATATAAAGATAGGCTGTATTAGTGTCAATTTTTTCAAAACCAGAGGTGGTTAATCCCGCGGATGTAGTTTGTAAAACTTTTCTTACCGACTGGTATACGAAGTTTATTTGAAAGTCCCTAATGGAGTGAGTTCTCAACAGTTGTTCAACCCATGTTTCCTCAGACAGATCCGGAAATGTGAATTGCATAATTGCATGCATCATGGGGTCTCGGGCAATTTCCCGCAAAGCCTCATTTACTTCACTGTCATAAAAAGGTCTTATAGAATCAAATTTGGACATATAGGTTTTCTTACGAAGGCGCAAATTACGAAAAATGATTTAGCTATCCCGTTTTTCATCCATAATCCGTAACCACAATTCATCGGATTAGGACAGCCTATTTCGTTTTTGACTATTGTTGACTCAGTTTGAAAAAAAGATAGATAAAAGATCTTGATGAGTATACATAATTGCCACTGCTGCAGATTTGGGAAATTTAGAATCCTTTAAAAACTATTCCGACCTTGGTTAGGGGAACTAGTATTGCATCAAAAAACAACTGATAACCAAATTAAACGGGGTATGAAATCGGAGGAAAAACCCTTTGCCTTTATAGAAACGAGGGTGTCAAAAAAAGAGGCCTCTTTCTGCGAGGCCCCTTCTATATACTACACCTAACCTACCTTACAACGGGGTGACAACTATGTCCCTCCAAGATATTTTCAAACCACCACCGCTATGTATTTGAAGGGCCAGTTGGCCTTCTCCTTGGCCGATTTTTTCATCCGTGTAATCAACCATCTCTACACCATTTAACCAGGTAGTTACACGATCTCCCTGAACCCTCACCTTAATGGAGTTCCATTCGCCAAACTTAAGGTTTTTGTCCTTCTCGGGATCGGGCTTTACAAGCCATCCTCTACCATAGGACTCATAAATACCTCCTGTATCGTTTCCAGGAGGCGCTACTTCTACCTGCCATCCTGATACTTTTGTACCCTCGAAGGTTGATCTGAAGAAAATACCACTATTGCCATCTTGGTCTTGCTTGAATTCAGCAGTAAGTTCAAAATCTTTATAGTTCTCATTCGTACCTAAGTACCCATATTCTGCCTCCGGTCCGCTTTCGGAAACAAGGATACCATCTTCAACGTACCACTTTTCTGTACCGTACACTTGCCAGCCGGATAAGTCTTTACCGTTAAATAATTCCACTTGGTTTGACGCCGAACACCCTGTTAAAAGCGCTATTGTCAAAACAAAACCCATCATTTTATTTCTTGAATACATTTTTTTTGTTTTATAGTTTAAGTAAGTTTCATGTTAACCGGATCCCAGCTAATAAATTTATCCTGAAAATAACTATCATTACACAACAACGCTGGCGCAGCTGCACGAAACCCAAAAACGGGGTCTTCGATTACTGATCCACCTTCCCGTATGGCTGTGAAAAATTTTCCAAAGTGGTCATAGTGGGCACCTTTATAGCCCGACTCAACTTTATAAACCATTTCACGCGGAGGTAGTATTTTCTTCCTTTGCTCTACCGCCTGATTAAGTTTCGCCTGTTGCTCAAGAAAAGGGTCATCACTACCCGCTTGCAAATTGGACTTAACGACTACTTCGTCCCATTTCACATCCATGGATCCTTTGCTTCCTACAACCTTAAGGTAGGTAGATCCACTTGTACCGTCCACAAAGTTACAGCGCAGGGAAAGATTAAAGCCCGGATGCTGTTCACTTTGCGGATACTGAAACATACCCAACAGGACATCAGGAACTTCTCTACCATCTTTCCAATACCTTAATCCACCCATGGCTGAAATTTTATTGGGTCCATAGGAATTGGTAATAAAATGGAGACTTGAAAAAAGATGTACAAAAAGGTCACCTGACATCCCTGTACCATAGTCCAGGTAATTCCGCCACCTAAAAAATCTTAAGGGGTCAAAGGGCCTGTTTTGGGTGTTTGACACATACCTTTTCCAGTCCACGTTCTTATCAGAAGCATCTGCCGGTATCGAGTATTGCCATGCGCCCTCGGGAGAATGCCGCGCCCAGAATCCTTCAGCATAATTGATGTCACCAATTGCACCAGCTGCTAGTAGTTCCTTGGCCTTTTCGTTGCCCAGACTAGAGATGCCTTGACTTCCGATAACCATGATTTTACCCGACTTTTTCCAAGCATTGATTACCTCATGACCTTCCTTTACGGAATGAACCATTGGCTTTTCACAATAGACATGTTTTCCGGCATTTAATGCATCTATGCAAATTTGCTTGTGCCAATGGTCGGGAGTGCCAATGATGATCGCGTCAACATCCTTTCGCTTGAGGACCTCCTTATAATCCATCGTCGTAAAAAGATGGTTTCCCCATTTTTCCTTAGCGGTCTCCAACCTGCCTTGAAACAAATCACACACAGCAACAACTTCAACATCAGCATGTTGCAACGCGGTAGTGAGATCTTGGGAACCCATTATTCCCGCTCCAACCAATCCTATGCGAATTACGGAATCTGAGCGCATGGGTACATTGCGCCTAAGAATGGAGACATCATTTAGGGAATCAGCTGCGAAAACGGCAGGACTCATTGCAGATGCCGCGCCAGCCAAACTTAGTTTCTTTAAAAACGTACGTCTGTTATTTTCCATTTTTCTTATTTATTGGCACACAAGATAAGCAAAATGAGCTTGATTGTTAGATTTTTTTCAGGAATATAGCGGACTTCCATAATATTTTTATGTGATTGGTTCTTTTTCTTCAAGCACGAAACATCCTGAATTCGGTTGGGATGGGTTTGCTGATTTCTCTGTCTTTCGGAAGGGAAAAGCTGCTCGTTAAGCTGGATAAAAAAGTAGGACTTCTATAACGCAAAAAAGCCCTTATGGTGTAAACCAAAGGGCTTTTGAATGAATGAGGCGGCGACCTACTCTCCCGGGTGTAACCCCAGTACCATCGGCGCTGCAGGGCTTAACTTCTCTGTTCGGGATGGGAAGAGGTGGAACCCCTGCGC
>WGNT01000185.1 GCA_016124425.1 Cytophagales bacterium | reverse complement strand
TTAAAAAACGATAAAAATATGCATGTAGTAGTACTAGGAGGTGGGGGGTTTATTGGAAAACGCCTAGCCGAGGAATTGCTTGCAAGCGGTGGCCTGAAGCAAGGAAAAATTTCCAGTATGACCATCGTGGACAAAACCTTTCCCCCCGACATGCCAGCTGATTCCCGGGTGGAATGTTCGGCGGTGGATTTTTGCGATGCAACGGAAATGCGTCAGGTGCTCCTACGAAAGCCAGCTGTGATTTTCCACCTTGCGGCCATCGTCAGCGGAGAAGCAGAAAAGAATTTTGACTTGGGGATGAAAGTGAATTTTCACGCGACGTTACAATTGTTGGAGCTTTGCCGGGAGCTTTCGTTGAAGCCCCGTATCGTTTTTGCCAGTTCCTGCGGGGTCTTTGGCGGAGATGTATCCAACATAATTACCGATGAGACAGACCCCAAGCCACGTAGTTCCTATGGAACCCAAAAAGTGATGGCGGAATTGTTAATCAACGACTTCAGCAGACGCGGCTTTGTCGATGGACGCAGCATCCGCCTTCCCACCATCACCGTACGCCCTGGCAAACCAAACGCCGCTACATCCTCCTTTATCAGCGGCATAATTAGAGAGCCTCTCAGCGGGCAGCCTGCGAGCTATCCTGTGCCCCCTGCCACTGCGTTTTGGGTACTATCTCCCAAGAGGGTTGTGGAGAATTTTATACACGCGGCCAATATAGAAGCCTCTGAGCTTGGGAATGACCGGACTATTACCCTGCCTGGGTTGACAGTTTCAGTACAGGAGATGCTCGATAGCTTAGAAAAGATCGCCGGTACGGAGGTAGTCCAGCAGGTTTCCCATGTTCCTGATGCTTTTTTAGAAAGTATAGTTCTTACCTGGCCGGCGAAGATTGATCCTCAACGGGGCCTTCAGCTAGGCTTTGTGCGGGACCGGAACATGGATGAAATCATCCAACAATATGTCGATGAGCAGGGTATTGAGTTAAGCCAAAAATAGGATTATGCCAAACCAACAAAAAATTGCACTCGTTACTGGAGCCGGATCCGGTATTGGGCGTGCGGTAGCCATAGCCTTGGATCAGGATGGATGGTCCGTCGTACTTGCTGGCAGAAAGGAAGACAAATTGATTGAAACCGCGGCGCTCTGTACGTATAATCGCGCACTGCCGCTCGCTACCGACATTACCCACTCGGAAAGCGTTAGCGAATTATTTAGGCAAATAAGGAAAACGTTTGGCAGGTTAGACCTGCTTTTTAATAATGCCGGGACCAACGCCAAAATAATGCCTTTGGAAGATTTGCCCTTGGAAGCGTGGAAGCAGGTTTTTGATACCAATGTAACCGGGGCCTTCTTGTGTACGCAGGAGGCATTTAAGCTGATGAAATCCCAGGATCCGATGGGAGGTAGAATCATCAACAACGGGTCCATATCGGCACATGTTCCTCGGCCTTTTGCCGCACCATATACCGCCAGTAAGCACGCTGTGACTGGATTGACCAAAGCGACCTCATTAGAGGGACGGCCTTTTCATATTACATGTGGCCAGATCGATATTGGCAATGCGAGTAGCGCCATGACCCAGAAAATAGAGACGGGAACGCCACAGGCAGACGGATCCCTCAAAGTGGAGCCAACGATGTCTGTGGAAGATGTAGGGAGAACCGTAGTGTTTATGGCCAATTTGCCGATTGATACCAACGTGCCCTTTATCACCGTAATGGCTAATGGAATGCCGTACATGGGGAGAGGGTAATTATTAACATGAAATTGGTTGATGCTGATGAGTTATGAACGACAAACTATCACCTATCCCACTATGTGCTCAAACCTCAACCCTCGTAGCTCAACCCTCGCAACTAAAACCTCGCAACTCAACCCTCCCCTATGAGTGGAAAAAACACACACGCCGTAAGGCACCTAAAACAGATCCTATTTTTTATATTGCTCTCAATCGTATTAATCGGGGTATTGCAGACCTGTAAGGTGAGCAGGGTTAGTGAGCCGGAAATTCCCTCGAGTAAAGAGCAGTCTACAAGACCGTCCTTGCAAGACTACTATCCAATTTCTGACACCCTCTCAGGGGAAGCCTTGAAGGGTGCGCTGCACCGGATTATCAGAAACCATACCGTCTTTAGCTACAAGCAGGTTTGGGAGATCCTGCCGGAAACGGATCAGGATCCTTCTGATCCCGGTAACTTGGTGTTGCTGTATACACTCCGCTCGCAGCCGGTGGCGCACCGGGATAGGGGTACTAAATTTGACTATGAGTCCAATGGGTATACGTTAATTGATTCTTGGAATAGGGAGCATGTTTGGCCTAAATCCCACGGCTTTCCTGATGAGACGGATACCGCCTATACAGATTTACACCACCTACGCCCTGGAGATCGCTCTGTAAATTCCGCAAGGAACACCCGCTCCTTTGCGGAAGGGGATTTAGTCTACCTGGATAATGGAGGAACGATAGAAACCGCTAACAGGACGTCCAAAGAATCCTGGGTTTGGGAACCATCTGATCAGACGAAAGGTGATATAGCGCGCATGTTATTTTATATGGCGGTAAGGTATGAGGGTCCGGCGTATGACCTTGAATTGGTTGATTCTATCGTTCCGAGGCAAAACAACCTGCCGATACTGGGTAAGCTTTCTACTTTATTGGAATGGCATCGGCAGGATCCTGTGAGTAGCTGGGAGAAGCGGCGTAATGACCTGATTTTTTACAACTACCAAGGGAATCGCAATCCGTTTATTGATAATCCCGACTGGGTTGAGGCAATTTGGGCGGATGAAGTGGCAGTGACGAAAAACGCATCCGGATCCTTACCCGGTTCCTTTCGATGACGCCGCTTCTCCCAGCGCCAAGGTGTACCAGCGGTTCGTATCATAAACCATTTTCTTAGGAATAAACCCGGCGCTTTTCATCAGCTCCCGTAATTCATCCGAATCATACTTTTTGGATATTTCTGTGTGAATAACCTCACCGGACGCGAAGGGGATAGAGGTTCCTCCGATTTCCACTTTCTGCTGCTTAAGACTTACCAGAAAACTCTGTGCAAGTCCATTCAGGGGATTATACGTCGCATAGTGGTCAAAGGCGTCCAAATCAAAATCAGCTTCCAATTCCCTATTGATACGGTCTAGAAGGTTGATGTTAAATTTTTTGGTGAGCCCTTCCGGGTCACTGTATGCCTTCAGCACCTGGATGGGGTTCTTTTTCAAATCGGCAGCAACCAAAAAGTGATCACCCGGATTCATGCAGGATTTTACGAACTTTAAAAAGGCCAATGCCTCTGTTGGGTTGAAATTTCCAATATTACTACCAAGAAAGAGAATTAACTTAGTACCTTCTACCTGCGGTAATCCATTCAGGGTAAGGTGGTAATCACCTGCCACAGGGGTAACTTTTAAAAGCGGCAACTGCCTAGATAACCGTTGTTGGTTAAATTCCAAAATATCCGCAGAGATGTCCATGGGATAATATTCAATCTTCTTGCCCGCAGCCAGTAAATTTTCTAGAAGGATGCTCGTTTTGGTGCCATCTCCAGCACCAAGTTCTATGACTTGTATGTTTTCTGAGGTAATTGACTGGGCAATATGCTTCGATTCATTTTCCAAAATAAACCGCTCACAGCCAGGAAGGTAGTAAGCGTCCATTTTCATGATACGCTGAAAAATCTCCGAACCTTTCTGATCGTAAAAGTATTTCGAGGAAAGCTTTTTTGGCATTGTTTGTAATCCGCTGATTACATCCTTAAAAAAGGTGGTTTGTTCAAGTACATCACTCATTATTTCACTAATCTAATGCCTGAAAAAATCCACCGGGAAGAGGGGTGGAAGAAATTTCTATACGTCTTTCTGCTATGTCCTTCAGGAGTAGCCACTGAACTGCCACGAAGGACATGCTGGTTAACCATGAATTTGCCGTTATATTCTCCCAGCGCTCCCGGTGCCTTGGAGAAGCCCGGGTAGGGGAGGTAGGCGCTGTTTGTCCATTCCCACAGCTGCCCCGATGGCAGGCGGTCTGAAGCCACTTCGCGTTCAAATTCGGTTGCAAGTCGGCCGCCTGCCCACTCCGCATAGGCCATGGCTTCATATAGGCTAATATGCTGTACTGGAAGATCCGGGCTTACCGACTGAAAACCACTAAGACGGTACGACCACCAATCGCCGTCTAAATGATGCCAATACAAGGGTGCCTCAATTTTATTCGCTCGTATAAAGTCCCAACCGTCAGACAGCCAAAGGTTAAAATCGGCATATCCCCCATCTCGAATAAAAGCCAGATAGTCTCCGTTCGTCACAAGTCGGTTGGCTATTTGGAAGCCTTCCAGAGACACTTGATGTTGCCTGCACTCATTGTCATAGCAAAATTGTTTCCCGGAGGCGCCGATCGTGTATAATCCCGCTGAAACCTCTTCAAAACGCAGATCCGTTAACGAAGCCTGTAAATCAAACCGCTCGCCATATGTCGGGAATGTGGGTTGGTTTCCCAAGATGTATTTGATGTCATAAACAAGTAGTTCCTGATGCTGCTCTTCGTGGTTGATTCCAAGTTCGATTAGTTCACAAATGGTTTCGGAGGCACCCTGACGCATCAATTTAAGCAGGTTTTCGGTGACGTATGTCCTGTAGGCCATCACTTCCCTGACAGGGGGACGGCTCATTAATCCCCGATTTGGTCGTAGGACCCTTTTGCCGGCATTGTTGTAGTAGCTGTTAAAAAGGTAGGCAAAATCTTCGTGAAAAAGCTTATAACCATCTAGATGGGGCACTAAGATAAAGGCTTCGAAAAACCAGGTGGTATGTCCCAAGTGCCATTTTGGAGGGGAAACATCCGGCATGGGTTGGGGAATATAATCCTCAATTTCCAAGGGAGAGCAGATATTCTCCGTATGTTGTCTTGTTTTTGTTATTCTTCTTATCAGTTCGTGATCAGGCATAGGCAGTGTAAAAGGGTAGGAAACGGAATTCTGTTAGGGGAAAGGATTTAATCAGGGTTAGTGTAACGCTGAAACAACTGTAAGATCTTCTCTATTCCTCAATTTTCACGCCTTTCCAAAAGGCGATATGTTCTTTGATCTCACTTGCCTCAGTTTTTGGATTTCTATAGACCCAAGCAGCGTCTTTGTTTAACTCCCCGTTTACCTCGATGGTATAATAGGAGGCTTCCCCTTTCCAGGGGCAGATACTTTTTGAGGAAGAAGGTTTTAGGTACCCATCTTTAATGGTGTCCGGTGGAAAATAATGGTTTCCTTCGAGTTTTATTGTTTTTTGACTTTCGGCGATGATCGTGTTTTTCCAGATGGCTTTCATGATAACTTGTAAGTTAGGTTAGGCATATAGCAAGGGAATGAGTCTCTTGATACGTTCGCATTTATCAATAGACTGGTTTAGTGGTTTACAATCTTCATGCCCGCTATATTTCATTAACACCGATTTTATTCTAGGTGTTATAAATATTTGAGCGAAATAGGCAAAGAACTAGATAAAAACCCTAGGTTGTTGAGTAATTAGGCAATCATGAATAACTACGTAAGCATTGATGCATAAAAAGCGGCAATTGCAAACCCCAACCGGAATTGTTGTAGGCTGGGCATACGTTTCACGATTCGTGACAAGAAAAAGCAAATACCTTACCTGGAAGCTAAATTTAGCGACTAATTAGTTTTCAAAAGAGGCATACCTTCCCCTTAATCCAACTGCTCCTTGATCTTAGTTGAAAATATGGATTTTAATCTATCGCTTTTCCATCGCTATCAATGGCAACATCAATCCGTTCGGAGTCCTTCACTAGCCTCACCTGAAACACTACTTTTCCATCCCGCTCGTAGGCATTTACCCTACTGACTACAAATCCGGGATAGGTGGCAAGCAGCTTTTTCGCGGTCGAATCAGGAAGTTGATCCTCATAGGAGATCGTGTTTGAGAAGAGCCTTTCTTCCACTGCCTCATGCTTTCGCTCAATGAAGGTGTTGATGCCCGAGTCCTCTTTGATTAAATCGAATGCATCATACAGCTCACCGATAGCGGTATAGGCTTCGAAGTGAAGCTTATTTCCGTTTACCGTGATCACCTGAAATAACTGGGTATTTTCAGCAGCCCTATCCTGTTCTGCTTCCAAGTCAGTCCAGCGATTTGGGTTTAAGCCGTACATCTTTCCCCCGCTTACCGAGACTACATAGACTGTACCTGTTTTGTCCCGCATGTTGACCCCGTCTAGTACGTTGTCTTCTGGTGAAACCCTCCCGCGGGCGTAGCTGTGATCGTGGCCTTGGAGTGCCAAGTCTACGTTGTATTTGTCGAAAATGGGTTTCCATAGCTCCCTTAACTCAGTATTATCACGCCCGTCAGAGGCAGAGAAGAGTGGGTGGTGATAGGTCAATATGGTCCATTTTTGAGGATTGTCAGCCAATACTTTCTCTACCCATTCAGCTTGCTTTTGATGCTCCACGTTACTGTTTAGAGAAATCAGTCGGACATCCTGATAGTCCATGTAATAGACAGTTTCTTCCAGTCCTTCCGGTCCGTTTTCAGGCAATGTAAACTGGTGTCTCCACTGGGCGGAAAGCTGCCTAGGTGAGTTTTCTCCGTAGATTTCCGGGATAGATCTGTATTCATGATTCCCTGGGGTAGGAACAGATGGTAACATACTGTGTATAAATCCTCCGGCAGTGAACCACTCATGCCATTCCTGCTCCCGATGGGCGTGGTTAATCAAATCGCCGGCATGAATTATAAATTTCGCCTCGGGTGCCTTCCTGTATCCTTCCCGGATCAATCTCGCCCATAGCTCTAAGATGTAATTTTGCGCATCACCAACGTATAAAAAGGAGAACTTGTCGGCTTTATTGTCTGATGCCGTACGGAACTGAAACCATTCACTCCAGGTTTCGCCATCCCCGACCCTATAGGCATATACCGTATCCGGGATTAGGTCGGTGAATGCTACGGAATGAAAATGGGCGGTTACTTCCGCTTCTTTGATACGTGCCCCATCGAATACACTTGTAGTAGCGGCAAGTGTTTTTCCGTTCCGCCAGAATTTTGGAGAGGCAGTCGCTACGGCTATCTCCGCTTTGGCGACCTGAATGGTCGTATCTGTTCTCCAGGTGACATTTACTTGCTTCGCGGGATTTTCGCCAAAGTTCAATGCAATGCGGTCAGGATAATAGGATGGCTTACTCCATTCATAGCGGAATTTCGGTGCTTTATAGACGCGAACTTCCTGGGCTACACTCGAAAAAATGACGACGCAAGTTAAAAGTAGCGGCAAGATATATCTAAATAGTATCATGGAATGGTAATTTTATATTTGGTTTTATTATCGATGATTAAAGGTATAGGGGATCAATGAAACGTGGTTCTTTGTGGTGTTAAGAATGTGTTAACTTTGTTGACTTGGCGAAGCGGTTTTTTCATTCCCAGACTCCTGTTGATCTACACACTACACGGGTAAGTTTAGGAACACTGCGTTACTACCTGTAGTAACTAACATGTAGCATTTGACCTCTAAATATACCATAATGCTAGGTACTAAAAGTTGTTTTTTGATATTATTTGATGCCGTGCCATGCCCAAAAGCCTACATGCTGAGATTTCTTTAAGGAACGCAAGCGAACAATTGGCAAGCGGATTGCTTCTGCTAGACTAGAATTGCCAGCAGATTTCCGGATAAAAAAGCAGTGCCATGTATAAAAAAACGAGGATAAAACCCTATAGTACCGTCAATGGCTTACGTTGGTTGGGGGTATTTCTAGGTATGGCGTTGATTCCCCTCCTGATAGCCTATCTTGGACCACTACCGCCACCCAGATCGTTTCTGGAGGAGTTAGGTGTTGCGTTGGGGTTTATTGGTTTGTCGCTATTCGGGTTACAGTTTTTGTTTTCGGGCAGGATCCATGGCGTTGCGCCGGCATTTGGGGTGGAAAATATTGTCCAATTTCACAAAGAGATCGGAATTATAGCAATCGTATTTTCGCTTTTTCATCCGATATGCCTTTTGTCAGCGGATTGGGAGTACATCCGTTTTTTTGATCCTCGAGTCAATCTCCCTAGAGCTATCGCGTTAATAGCGGCAGCCTGCGGTATTCCCCTCCTATTGATAACCAGTCTGTGGCGCCTCTCATTTGGGTTAAGTTATGAGGTATGGCGGCTAATGCACGGCATACTTGGGTTTTTGATTGTGTTTATAGGAGTGGTTCATAGCGTTCAGGTGGGGCATTATTTGAACGATTTGGGAAGGGTGGTTCCATTTATCGCGTTTTTTGCAGGCTTAACGTACTTACTTGCGCATACGAGAATCGTCCGCCCCTATAAAAACAAGCGTAATCCTTATACTATCCGGGAAGTAGTACCACAGCGCGATGATTGCTACTCCCTTGTTTTAGAACCCGACGGTCATCAGGGCATGGCCTTTGAGCCTGGACAATTTACTTGGATCACTATCAAATCCACCCCGTTTTCGCTTCAGCAGCACCCCTTTTCCTTCTCCTCTAGTCCGTTGCAGCCGTATATCACGATTACCGCAAAGCAGTTGGGGGACTTTACGGAAAAGTGGGACAGCTTACGCTCCGGACAGACTGCCTTTCTGGAGGGGCCTTTTGGGTCCTTTACGCTAAAAGATAGACCTTGCTTTTTCGTTGCGGGGGGTATAGGAGTGACACCTGCCATATCCATATTGCGTACCCTTAAGGATATGGGAGATAAGAGAGCATGTATACTGCTATATGGCAATGAAACCTGGAAGAAAGTGCCTTTTCGGGAAGAACTCGATCAGTTAAAAACGGAAATAGGTCTTACGACGGTTCATATTTTAGAAAAGCCCCACTCCGATTGGGACGGCGAGGAAGGCCTGATAAACGAGGATGTGATCCACAGGTTCCTTCCGGAAGATCGAAGCAAGTTCGATTACTATGTATGTGGTCCTGAACCCATGATGGACGTCGCAGAAATGACCCTACGTGAAGCAGGTGTGCCCTGGAATCAGCTGTACGCGGAACGATTCGATTTAGTTTAAAATGAACATATCATGGAAAAGCAATTTAAACTCCTCTACCTTACCGTCAAGCGTATTGCCAACATCCTTGGACTCCTCCTACTTGCTATAGCCTCGCTACTAGCTAGTAGGGGAGGGTATGGCGGCTAAATCCCTTGTGGCATATAAATCCCCTCCCAGATCGGTATTATTCGGTTGTGATCAATTGGAATTCAGGAAGCTCATCCCAGTTTATCGTGTGGGGTAAATCCATCTCAAAGATAGAAGGATAAAAGAACTCGGATAGTCGCCGGTGAAAGGCCTTTACGGACTTTAAATAGGCGACATGGTTCTCCAAATCAGTTTTGGCGATTTTGTTAAAGGTGTTTTGTAAAAATAAATTCGGGATGAAATAACCAATCCATTGACTTGCATGCTGTCGTTTTTCCAATTTGTCAAACAGTTCAGACGCACTTCGGGCCGCTTCACTGTCGGCCGCAAACATCATCGCATAATACCACCCATAGGAAAACCTATCTTCGGGAATGGAATAGTGGCTGTATTGCGGATAGGATGCAAAAAAGGGTTCCATCACCACTGATTTTGGCATGTCCCATTTTTCATGGTAAGCTTCGCGTTGGGTAACAGTGGTAGCCAAAGCTTCAGGAATGGGGAACAACCGTATTATGATGACATTGGATAATGAAGGTATTAGTACAAGCAGGAAAAGCCAGCTGCTTAGAAGCGTTACCGCGTTTATGTTGGAGCTGTTCTTTAAAGTGATCACAAGAAAAACAACCATAAACCAAAAGATCAAATACGCGAGGACCAAGGCTACGACTACAACGAGCCGCATGTCAACAGGTAACTTATGGATAATTACAGCAGCAACAAATAATGTAGCAATAACCAATGACAAAGCGATAAATTTCACGCACAGTTTGAGGTATAAAACCTTGTAGAGTGCCACAGGTTGTGACGCAACGAACGCCCACACCCCCGACTCCTGCTCAGCGGATAATATGTTGAACGTTAATGCGATGACAAGTAAGGGCAGCAAAAAAATAAAGACAAAACTTAAATCAAGATTTCCAGAGAGCAACGTAATAGGATTGGTTAGTTCAGTATCGTATAACTGGCCTTCTACAGCCAACATTCTTACCTTTAGCGTGTAAGGATTTATGTCGCGCTGACCAATGGAAAACCCCGCCCAATCTGTGGGAATGTTTTTTGTGTAAAAAAATTGGTAATACAATAAGGCACCTATTTCGTGGTCTGCATGGTGTGTTAGGTGTGTTTCTAACTGCTCAGACTGGGCCTTATCCACTTGGGCAATGATTTGTCTTTGCTTGTCAATAGTGGCTTTTCCGTGCCAAATAGCGTAAAGGCCGATAACTATAAAAACTGAAAAACCTAACCAAGTGAGTCGGTTTCGCACAAATTGTTTAGATTCTAGTTTGATTAATCTATGCCACTTTATCATCATCAGAGTGCGGAGACTTGTTTAGAAAGATACCCGACAGAGGCTGCCATTAGCAGCAACCATGCAAGACAAGCTAGAGCCGGGATGATTTGATTTTTAATCGCAGGGGCGATTTTTAGTTTCTGGTAATGGAATACTTCCTGGTTTTTGAAGTAGCTATTACTTACCCTCTGGGCCTTATCGTTTACGCGTTGAATCTCGTTCGTATGAATCTCGTTCAACCATTGGGCTTGATTGTAGCGAAATGTCTCCGCTTTTTTTTGAAAGTCAAAGTAATGTTCCATGTCTGTCCCTGACAGGGGCATCGAGAGGTTTCTGACCATGAGATACGGATTTATAAAACTGAGGTAGCTGGCAATACTGTTTTGATTTTTATAGGAGGTTACCAACCTGTCAAAATGTGTATTGAATAAGGTAGACGTAATTCGTTCTCCTTCCGCCATGACGTACCCTGCATAATTAATCGGCAGCTCATCAACTGTCTCCACGTTGTATTTTTTCAAGGTCTCCGCCCGGAATGCGGCAAAATGCTGATCGTCTGGATTATGTGAATCTCCCACCTTACTCAAATCCTCTTCAATCTCTTTCTCAAATTCAAGCTTGCTGACCGATGGGTAGATGCCGGTTCCCACAGTTTGGGACACTTTCGGCAGAATTACGCCACAGATCATCCATATCACGATCAGTGCGACTAATGCATTTCCCGGCTTTTTTGAAAAGGCGGATACCATGACCGCTGCCCAAGTGCAGGTGGCAAAGTAGATCGCATACAGCAGAAGGATAAGAAAAATTCTAGCCATCAGATCCCAATCCAAAAAATGCTGCATGATAATCGCATTTGTGGTGAATGCGGCTAGCATCACAAACAGAAAAAAAAGGGAAATGTAACTGAATATCCCCATCATTTTCCCCCAGAGCAAGGTTCTCATGGAAACGCCTTGGCTGAGAATGACCTTGAGTATCCCGTTTTGTTTCAGTCCCGACACTGAATCATATCCCACGAAAAATATAAACAACGGAACTAAAAGTTGTAAAATTAAGGCCATGCTAAGTTCACCGAAACGAAGAATACCGTTTGAAAATCCGGCTTCGCTTAGGTTAATGGTATTTTGCCTATGCGCTTCCAAGAAGACAGCATTTCCCACAAATGTCTCAATTCCAAAGTCAAAAAAACTAAGCAAGGACTTTTCCCTGAAAGCCAAGTATCCATAGTGGGCGACACGGTGTGGATGCCTGTCAGGCTGGTCCATCCATTGGGTTTTTACAATATCTTGATATTCCCTTCGAAACGAATTCTGTTGTAGGGTACTGTCTATCCCGACATAGGCAGCAATTAAGAGGAGGGAGGTGAATACCAACAGCAACACGACCGCAACGCGGTTTCTTTGTAGTATTACCCATTCATGTCTTGCTATTTTGACTACATCTTTCATGCGCTAGTGGATAAGGATATATTTCATTCGTCAGGTATGTCTAAAAATTAAATAGTACGTTTAACATGACATTTCTCGGTGGTGCGGGGTATAATCTTGTATAATTGATAGCGCCCAGCCAGTAGCGTTTATCTAATAGATTGTTGACATTCAGACCAAGCTGTATATTATTCACTTTATAATAAACTGCTCCATCCATCACCGTGTACGCTGGTATCATAAAGTCCCGCGTAAACCAAGGGATTTTTTCTCCCACATGATTCGCGCCCAAGCCAAAGCCTACACCTTTTACTAACCCGCTGGAAATATCATACCGGCCCCAAAAGCTAATATTGTTGGTAGGTGTATTTTCTTTCCTAAGGCCCTTCAACGGTTCATTATCTTCGACAATTTTAGCATCCAAGTAAGCATAGGCAAGGTTTACTTGAAAGTTGGGAACGATGTACCCTGTCACGTCCAGTTCGACTCCTTTGTACCGTTCCGCTCCGCGTTGGCGGAGTAGATCCAAGTTGGTGGGGTCATTAGCATTGATCAAGATATTTTTCTGGTTGATTTCAAATACCGCAAGGTTTGCTTGAAGGCTTCCTTCAAACCAACTGGATTTTGTTCCGAACTCAATCATATTGCTAAGTAAGGGGTCAAAAGGTCCACCTGCATTCGGATTGGTCAAACTGGTAGCCACCTGAGGCTGGTAACTTTCGGTGTATATGCCATAAAGGTTGATGTTCTTTGACGCAACATAGGTTAAGCCAAGTCGGGGCAGCAGGGCAGTTTGTTGAATCCGCTCCTCATTGGACCGGTTAACGTTTATCAAATCCGTGTAATACTCCTGTCGCAGCCCCAGATTAAGAATAAAGTTTTTATACCGTGTTTCATTCATCAAATAGGCACCGCTGGTAGAATACGCGGTGGGTGTAAATGCCGACCTTACAAAGATATAGTCACTTGCGTTTTTGATGAGATACGATGGATCTTGCAGATTGAAGTAGGGGACGTTGGGAATTGGCGCCCTTACTCCCGAAAAGGTACCATATTGATAAAGATGTGGATTTGCGGGATTATAGCTGTTGATCACGCCAGTTCCAGCAGCATTTAAAAATCCCCTCCCGGTATTTTGACCGGAACCTGCAACCTGCTGAAAATATATATGGTCAAATCCAACGACTGAAGTGTTTTTTATTTTTTCCGATCCCGCTTGGATCTTAAAAAACGCACTTACGTTGTCGGTGTACAATTGCTGCTGCCGCTGGAATACCTGCATATCCACCAGCGTAGGGATATTATTACCGGCTGAGTCTCTTGCAAAGACATTCGAGGTTCTATGTTCAAATAACTGTTCGTTCCAGCCATGCTTCATATAAGATAGGTTGAAAGAGACGAATTTGGAAAAAGTGTGTGACAGGTTCATTATCACAGAGGCATCTAGGGTTCCGTAAGAGTCGTTTGCGGCGCCTATGGCAAAACCTATAGGCGTGCTATTTAAATCTGTTACCCCTGCTGTAGCACCAAATATCGGTTGCCCTCGATCAAGCCTTGAATCGTCCTGATTTAACGTAAATTCTAAGTTAATACTCGTCTTGTCATTTGGAATGTACGAAAAGGTAGGTGCAATTAGCACTGCCTTTTTGAACTGTAGCT
>WGNT01000139.1 GCA_016124425.1 Cytophagales bacterium | reverse complement strand
ATTCTCATACCTATTGTTGCTTATATTTAGATTAAAATATATTTTAGTATTCAAAATATAACTATTCATGTATTTTACCATTCTAAAACAGTTTATTTATTCCTAATTCGAAGGCCGGTTATGCCGGTTTGGAACAACCGAAATCCGTTGTGCGCGGTCCCTGCAAGTTGTGTCTTTGTCCGACAAAAACCTGTCGGTTTTTTTCAGCCAAAGACGGACTTGCCCCTCCCCCAACCCAAGCCTGAACTTCAGCCTTGGATAGACGAGGGGAAAGGAAAAATCCTCGCAACTCGGATTTTTAAACCAACTATCCATGAGAAAGGCAACGCAAAAAGACAGGACAAAGGTAGTAGACATTCTGCTCGAGGCATTCCGGAAAAACAAAAGCGTCAATTACATCGCGGGGGACAAAAAGAAAAAAATCCGTTACCTGATGGAGTATTCCTTTGACAACTGCATGGATACGGGGGAGGTTTTCATTTCCGACGACGGCCATGCCTGTGCCATGATTCAGTTTCAGGACCGGAAAAAGTTCACGCTGAAAAGCACCTTTCTGGATATACAGCTTATCCTCAAAACCATCGGAATAGGCAACATCCCAAAAGCACTTGCCAGGGAATCCTTTATCAAAAAGCATTACCCGAAAGAGCCGTTTACCTACCTGTGGTTTATCGGTGTAAGTCCCGATAAACAGGGTACCGGATCGGGGTCCTACATGCTGAAACACATTCTGGACTACTCCAAGTCCCTCGACAGACCGGTCTATCTGGAGACATCCACGGAACGGAACTTACCCTGGTACAAAAAGCACGGGTTGGAGGTCTACAACATGTCGGAGCGTTTTGGCTTTCCCTTTTACTTTCTCAAAACTGCCTGACTCCTATGACTGTCTTTCAAACGGAGATACATATAGTCACTTTTATATTTATCGTTTTGGAAAGCCTGTTGTTTTCCCATCAGCTGATATTCTACCTTCAAAAGCCGGCCGAGAAACACCGGAAGTACTATCTTATCCTCCTCTTTCTGCTCATCATCTACAATATCGCCGGCGGGCTGTTTCCGGATGAGAGCCTACCCTTGTCCATACGGCTGCAATATATCCTGGCTTATGGTACGGGGTTTTCTATGGGAGCCTATTTCCCCTACTATTTCTACCAGGCATTTAACCTCACCCCCATAGCCTTTCACGCCAAATACGGGGTATTGCTGTTTTTGATAGCACCCTTTGTTATTTTCTTTTGCATCCTGTACCCCATGGGCGTGGAATTGCGGACAGTCATTTATGTGGGGCTTACGGTTCCCCTCTTGTATGCCTTTTACCTAATGTACAAAATCTTCTGGGCCATTCGAATCCGCTACAAAAACAGGACAACGTCGGTGGATGCTGTCCTTTCCTATTTGGCGGTTTGCCCCTGGACACTGATGCCGCCTATGGCCTATCTGGAGGTAGAGCAACTGACGGAGGTGCTTTTGACCAACGGAGGTTTTATCATCGTTACCGTCCTTTTTATCCGGAAAATGATCGGGGAAAGCAGAAAGGAGTTTGAGATATTGGACCTCATACAGACAAAAAACAACGAAGAAATTTTTTATATCCAGTGCACAAAGATCGGCCTGACGAAAAGGGAGGTAGAAGTCTGCGAACTGGTACGAAACGGCCGCACCTACAAGGAAATCGGGGAGGCCTTGTTTATTTCTGAGAGGACAGTTAACAGGCATATCCAAAACATCTTCAAAAAAGCAAACACCAAAAACAAGGTCGAGTTGCTGAATACGATTTCGGGGAAATGAGTCTACAACACTTCCTGTTTAATAAGGCAATGAGCTACCTGTACTCTTTTAAGATCACCCTCTAATCCCTATCACGCAAAACGTGGGAATATTCGTTATCTGAAACAGTCTTTTTTCATCAGACCTTACTTCATCGAGTTAATCGATAGTAATGTACTAGAAATAGTGACTTGGCTAGCATTTGGCAAACGAACTCGGCATTTCGGATGGAAAAAACAAGAATCAGAGTCGATTTTTTAATGAAAAAGATCGAACCGAAGAAATAATGGCTTCCAATGCAAATTCTGTCAAAGGATCGACATTGAATATAATTTAAAATATGTCATGAACCTGCTGTAATTACATTACTGCTTATAAGGACGATTGTATCTATATTTTATAGCTCATGTACAAAAAAAGATTATTTTTCAGATTCCCGTATTAAAAAATTTATATTCTAAAACAATTCATAAGAAAAAAAATAAAAAATCGCAGAAATTAATTTGTACATTAAATTTTCGTTCTTATATTTCAGAAAATTAGTAAATATCCATTCATGCAAATAAAACTATAACCTTTTTTCGTTAATTTTATTTGTAAAGATTAATAGGGTCTAGTTTAAAAGCGTTTGTTTTTAAATGTTAGAATATTAGCATTCGTTGATTAATAGTTCTACCATTCTTTTATTCGATTCATATTTTAGTTAGTAAGTAGAAAAAAACAATACATTTCACGACCGAAAACCACGCCGATATTTTAAGTCTACTAATCCTAAAGCAAATTAGGTCAGTTCTTAATTTCAAAGAATTTCACGGCAATTCTATTAGCATTCCATCTTCTATTACTTTCAATATCTACGTAGTAACGTATTCCTAAATCACAAAATCAATAGTCTAGTAAGACTATAGGATTTTACTAGGCCAGTGTCCAAATAGACATTGGGGTGGGATTTCTATTTGCAAGGTAATATTTTAATATATCTAAAATAAAATCATAACCGAATAAAATAATTCTTTAAACAGATAACCACTTGCCAAACTTCACATACTCAGGATTAAAAAGTAGGTCTTGATAGGAATACATTTATTAATACACTTCAACAACTTATGATTTTGATAAAAAGGTAAAAAAATAACAAATAAAATATCGTAAACTGATGTAAAATACAATACTAATTGTTTATATGTGCTTTGCTTTTGGATCATTATCGCTAGCGCAGACTGTAGATTCTGAATACCTCAATCCGAAAATGGGGACAGGAAATCCCTATAAATATTTACGTTTTGGAACATCTTCCGCATACTATGCAGGGATAATGTGGAACAATACTCCCACAGAATTTGGAAATGGAAACGATTTTTCAATATTCACTTATGGAAACAGAGACATCACAATATGGACTGGTACAGGGAACTTTATAGTCTTTCCTACTCAGGGAGGTAATGTCGGTATCGGAAAAAATAATCCTACGTCAAAACTCGAGGTCAACGGTACAATAAAAGCCAAAGAAGTCAACATCACCGCCATAGGGTGGCCTGACTTCGTTTTCCGACCAGATTACGATTTGATGCCTCTGAATGAAGTGGAAAATTTCATCCAAGAAAACGGCCACCTGCCAAATATCCCCCGAGAAGCCGAGGTGATGGAAAAAGGGGTAAACCTCGGGGAGATAAATGCCAAACTTCTCGAAAAGGTGGAGGAACTCACACTGTACCTCATTCACCAGCAAAAAGAACTGGAATCGCAGAAGCTGATAATCACGGAACAGTCCAAAAATATCGGCCTGCTGTTGAAGCAAATGGAACATTATTCTATACGAGAATGATTCTAAAGTCCCACATATGGCTGTACTTTTTCTTCCTCGGATGCAATGTAGCATTTGCCCAGGTGGAGGTACCCTCACCGGACTCAATCTCGGTCTTTGGCCCTGCACTAGACTCTCTACAGATTAACAGGATTAAAGGATATTCCTTGGACTCGCTGCGGACTAATATGCTTAAAAATAACCCGTTGGACTCTGTTTGGATCTACCGTCCTGATTCTTTGACTTCGAAAGTAACAGATATGTCACGCAAGGTTATTGATCCCATTTTGACTTCCAGCCAAAGGTACAAACAGGCACTCCCTGACAATAATAGTTTACGCATTCCAACTCTGGATAATGATATGGGTAAAGATAAGATTAGTGGAATCCAACAAGGAATTTATCCACAAATCCTGCCTGAACTACCGGACCTGAAAGCGTCCGCAGTGAAATTGAAGGAGAAAAGCTTGGAACTGGAAGAACTTCCAGAAACGGGAAATTATGCGGGGGCGTGGAAGAAAATCCGGAACATAAGGGACAGCCTTTCTACGGTGGATAGGGATTCAGTTATAAGCTCCTTAGCGGAAGATGCGGAAGAAAGAGCAACAGGATTACTTGTTTCCACATTTGGAGCACTTCCCATGGAAGATGCCGGAGTGCCAGACATGGCTAGTCTTATTGAATCCCAGATTTCCTACGAGGACTATAATGCAAGGAGAATTCTGGAAAAATCCAAACAGGTCCACCATTTTGAAGACAGGGGATTTATTGATGGACAACGGGAAAAACTGGATGCCTTAAAGAAAAAATACAAACAGGTCCCGGATTCGAGAGAATTGGATACATATGCAAAAAAAAGCAGTCTTGCAGACCATTCACTTTTCCAAAGGTTGGAGTATGGCCTGATGCTTCGGAATCCTTCCACAAAACCTCTCGGTTTTGACCTGAATGCGTTTGCGGGATATAGGATAAACAAGCTTTTCGCATTAGGCGGCGGTGCTTGGTTGGGGATGATGCCTTGGAAGGGCGGCAGTGCTAACTACACCGGAATTTCGCTTTACGCCATGCATAAACTGCATAAGAGCCTGTACGCAACGGGAGGTTATGATATTACAGAAAGAGGGAGAAACCATGTGGACAAAGAAAGTGACAAGGCTTCCCAAATATGGGCAGGGATTGGAACCGAAACGACGCTGTTTCGCAAAATATCGCTGAGGTCCCAGGTTACCTACGGTTTCACACAGTTGACCAAACCAAATAAAGACGCATTTCGGTCCCCTTGGGCCGTTTCTTTAGGAATTGTACATTTCAAATAAAACATTCAGATGAAAAGACTTTTATTTATACTATGGGCTTTTTGTATAATAGTCCCCGGCATGGGACAGGGGTATATAGGTCCCTCACCTGATGCAATGGGATTGTTCCGGCAGGCTAGTGTCGGGGTAAGCCACTACACCGGGAGTGCAAATATCGGAATCCCGTTAGGTGAAATCAGCGGTAGGGAACTTAGTGTCGGACTATCTTTGTCCTACAACAGTTTTGGACATAGGGTGCAGGATGTCGCATCTTCTGAGGGTCTTGGTTGGAATCTTCAGGCTGGCGGTATGATATCCCGTGTGGTCAGGGGCACGCCGGATGACCTTTCGGGAGGATTTTGCATGAATGCCGCTACTGATAAAGAACCGGATTTGTTTATGTTTTCCTTTATGGGACGGACCGGAAAATTCGTGGTAAGTCAAACGAAGCAGGTTGTACTATTTCCCTTTCAGGATTTGAAAGTGATTCCTGGGATGTGCGGTATCGGGGATACCTGGGAAATAATTGACGAAAACGGCATAAAATACCATTTTGGGACAACCGTCGGGTCAAGAGAAAGAACTTCGACAATGAAAGGAACGCTGCAACAACCGGAATACACCTCTACTTGGTACCTTACAAAAATCATATCCGCAAATGGGACAGATGAGATCACGCTCTCTTATTCAGCGGCATCCCCGTATTCCTACGTAAATTACTATTATGAAAAAGACGACGGTACCTGTCCGTCCCCGGAAAAAAATGAAAGTGCGACAGTTACGGTCAAAAGCGCAAAACTGACCGAGATATCCACATCTGGGGGTAAGGTACAGCTTTCCTGGAACAATAACCGTAAGGACCTGCAGGGGGCCCGTTCCCTTGCTACCATGTCATTTGTTGACAACACTGGTGATCCCGTCAGTAAATATTATTTCGAATACGGTTACTTTCAGGGGTGTCAGGAAGCCGATAACTTTTGTAAGCGTTTAAAGCTTGAAAAAATATATGACATTTCTACTACGCCTCTTTATGAGTTTCAATATAATGAGGCCGTTAACCTCCCCTCAAGAATATCAAAGAATATCGACTACTTGGGGCTTTACAACAACAACACCGTCGACAGTTGGATACCTGCTATCTCAGATCCCTCGAGTTACAGTGGGGCAAGCCGAAATCCTGACGCAACCCGAATGAAGGCAAATCTACTGACGCAGATTAACCAGCGCGGGGGAAGCCATACGCAATTTACCTATGAGCCACATAGCGGGTTTTATGGAACTACTTTAAATGCTATCTTAAGCGGCAACCGAATCAAAAGTATCTCCAATTATGGTGATGGAAACCTTATACAGACTAAAAATTATATATACGTGAAGGAGAACGTACCAACTGAGTCAAGTGGCGTTGTTTTCAGGAAACCTATTTTTCGCTATTATAACACAGCACCTGGAATGACTTACATAAAACGTTTTTCCCATACCTATCTAGAGATGTTCGACGTAAACGGAACCCATGTTGGATACTCGAGGGTGGAGGAAGAAACTGTGGGTAAAGGATTTATGGTGTATACATTTACCAACTATGACGAGTTCCCCGACCAGGATTTTAACGGCAATCCGGTCAACAATCAAGATCCCGTTGTTTCTCCAACCTCTCGATTCTGGGAAAGGGGCAATGTGAAAACTATCACGGCTAAGAAACTTAACAACACAGATGTAATCTATAAAGAGACTTATGAGTACAATCACACAATACCAGACAAAGCAACTGTTACGGCCAATCGACCGGTTTCCTTTATTTTCAGTTGTTTTATCCCGACACTAACCACCCAGTACCGGATTGTTTCAAAACCTTTCACGTTGGTAAAAAAAATTACAGAAGTACATGATCAAGATGTTCCCAGCAGGAAAATAACCAACGTAGAGGAATATTCCTACGACCCGATTACCTTTCAACTTACAGAGAAAAAAGCATACAACAATGCTGTTCCTACAGAAAAGTATATCAGCAGGTACAAGTTCGTCACCCATGCTGACTATAACTTTACCAGCAGCCAGTCCCAAGCTTGTAACAATGCATTTAACCAATGTATTCAGTCCTGTGGGGTAAATGATTACTCCTGCTGGAATACCTGCCAATCGAATTACATTTCCTGCATGAATACCGCTTCAAGTGATGAACGGGTAATAGCAATACAGGCCCTAAAAAACAAACATGCAAAAAATGTCGTGGTGGAAGAACAGAGCTGGCTGGAAAAAGGCGGTACCTTATTTTTTTTGGGGGCCGGAATTACGCTTTTTAAGCGAACGGAACCTTCTTCCACCAAAATTGTCCCGGCAAGTATATGGTCCAGCAAAAAAGTCACGGGTACCTATACCGGGTCACATATCTCCGCTACAAATTTTGTCCTTCCAGCATCGTTCGTACAGTCGGATGTATACAACGAATACGACCTGGCAACCGCCAAGCTGACGAAATCCACAGGCAGAGACGGCACAGTAACCCAAATGACATGGACGTACAACAGCATTCTTTTGGCAGGTGAAACCTTAAATCCGGGATTGTCCCAGTTGACAAAGTCGTTTGAATATCGGCCACTGGTAGGACCCGTGAAGGAAACGGACACCAACGGAAACTTTGGACTAACGGAGTACGATGAATTTGGACGAGTTAGGTTGGTAAAAGATAAAAACAATAATATTTTGGCTCGGAGCCGATACCATTACCAAAATGAACACGCAAGCATGAGGCTAAAATCGGACAGAATTGATGCGCTTACAAACCAACAGATTCAATTTAATCTGGACGACTTTGTATCGCCCGGGGGCGGTACGCCGGAATTTGCATGGGACATGGACAACGGAATGGTATATGATGACAGCCGGCTGACTACTTCCATAAGCTATGGTACCGCGGGAGCTTACAATGTAAAGGCCGTAATGTTTACCAATGAATTCGAACCGTTCACGGCAGAAAAAGAAGTATTTGTTTGGCAGCCGCTAAATTTTTCACTGTGTATAGACGGTCCGCAGTTTATTGACCTTTGTTATCAGGATCCGGTGATATTCGGATCCTGTACCCAGCAAAACAATCAGCCTACAAGTCCCATCCTTCTCAAAGTCAATTTCAGTTCTGAGGGATGTCCCAATGTCAATACCTTTTTGTGGGAGTACAGAAGGCCAGGGGAATCCAACTGGAACGTGATCAACAGTTTGGGTACTACCGCTGTGCTGCCCCATCAGGCGTTTGTGCCGGGGTATTATGATATCCGATGTACCTACACTGACGGCTGCAACAGCACCGTGGTCCGAAATACCTATGTCAGTTTTTATAAAAGTAATCCACTATGCTAATTCATTTGTTTTCCATGAAACGTCTATTTTTAATCCTGGGTTTGGCCTCTGCTATGTCAACCCTTTCGGCCCAGCAAGCTGAAATTATTGAAAATGGGGAGAAAACACAGTATGAGAATACTTCCTACCTGGTAGTTTTGGTTCCCTGGTGTTGAAACCCGGCTTTAATTTTAATTCAGCCAGTCAGGGTGCCTTTTTCGCACGGGCCTACGACAATGATCCTTCCGTGGCGCCCTCTGAAACCAAAAGCTTCGTGCGGTCTGAGCAGGTGTATATAGCGGGAATAACCACAGACGACCAGGTCATTTCACTTCCCATAGATAGCAAGAGCGTGTCTTTCTCCTATTTTGACGGTATCGGCAGACCGATCCAATCCCTGCAAATGCAAGGGAGTCCCGGTAAAAGTGACCTTGTTCAGCCTGTTGCCTATGATGCGAAACAGCGGCCTTCGATTTCCTACTTGCCCTACCGCTCATCGGGTACCACCGGAGCATTCAGGACAAGCGCTGTTTCTGAACAAGGCAGTTTTTACGCCTCTCCTCCATTAGGCATTACCAGTGATACCAAAGCTTACAGTAATGCAGTTTACGAAGATTCCCCCCTGGATCGGGTCACGGGTGTAAGCAACACGGGGAATGACTTTCAGCAGGTATATGCCTCGTCCCAAGTGAAGGTCAATACTACCACCGATGCCGTAAGGCGCTGGAACATTGTCAGTGGAAGGCCAAACTCCACGAGCACCTATCCGGCAAACAGCTTATCGGTAGCCGAGACTATTGATCCGCAGTTAAATATCACCCGTACCTTTTCGGACTTTGCAGGGCGCACGGTACTCTCCCGTACGCAGGCAGGAACCTCCTCCTGGTTCGATACATACTATGTATATAATGACTATGGGGAGCTCCTTTTTGTCATTCCGCCCCAATCCTCCACTACGCTTGCACCTACTCAGGCTCATGTTGATCTATGGCATTTCCAATATGAATATGACGAATTAGGAAGAACTACGGGAACCAAAGTTCCGCATACCAACTGGGAATACACCATTTACGACCGCTGGGATAGGCCAGTACTTTTTCAAGATGCGGTGCAGCGGGCAAAGAGCCCGGCTGAATGGAGCTATATTAAATATGATATCCATAACAGGCCGGTAGTTTCCGGTTTTATCACCTCATCATCAAGCAGGGCTGCGTTGACTACCGCAGTGGCCAACCATACACTCAGAGCTGAGAATGACACCACAACCGCCGAAGGATACACACTACATCGCACCTATCCAGTCAACCCTCCAGTCGACAATATACTGATGATCAGTTACTATGATAACTACTTATTCAGAGTAAATAATCAATGGTCTGACAACAATGCCTCCTATAATTTTCAGTCAGTCAGCCAGATTGTCACTGGACATAACCAAAACGTCAAGGGGTTGCTGACCGGCACCAAATCCAGAAGGCAGGGGAACTCTAATGCCTGGATGTACAGCGTGGTCTACTACAACGACGACTACCGGCCTGTTCAGACGGTCGCCTCTCACCAAATGGGAGGTGTAGGGACCGTAAGGTCGTCCACAAAATATGCATTTTCAGGAGAGGTGGAAAAAACAAGAAACCATTATCAATACAATTTGAACACCGGTCCGGCAAGTACTACCATAGAGCGTAGATTCACCTACGACCATGCCGGACGGCCGCTAAAGGTTTACCATAAGATAGACAGCAACCCGGAGGTTTTGCTGAGCCATTTCCAATACAACGAGCTCGGCGAGGCCACCGACATCATCCACCACAGCCGGAACGACGGCAACACCTGGCTGTACAAGACCGGCCTGAAGTCCACGATCCAGGGATGGACCGACGAGATCCTTTACAGCTATTCAAACGGCGACCCCGTGTTCCTGCAGAAGCTCGATTACAACAAAGCCAGCGGCACGAGTAATACTACAAGACTGGACGGTATGATTACCTCCAACCAGTGGAAACATTACGGCTCCGAAGAACCAGAAAGGGTATATAATTATACTTACAATATCCCAAAACGATTGACTGCCTCGACCTACCGGGAGAAAACAACATCCTGGGTTACAAACAACCTCTATACGGAGAATGACATCGTCTACAGTGCCAACGGAAATATCACGGCACTCAAGCGAAACCGGGACAATGCAAGTGCGGCGGCGCAGATGGAT
>WGNT01000138.1 GCA_016124425.1 Cytophagales bacterium | reverse complement strand
TTATGGATCGGGGCATGGTAACTTGGCCATCAGAAGATCCATTGTATACAGATTACGAACATGATCGGGCCATTTATTTCCCTGCTGCTGACAAAGGCTTTTCGTTTAGTTTGGTAGGGCAGACGGAAATAAAAGACTTGAAGGGTAATTCGCTTCGTGCCGAAATCGTCGATCCGATGGTCTTTAATACGGACTGCATGGTGTATGGAATGCCATCTCCTTCATCCGGTAGTCTAGCCATTAAACGAAGTAAATCGGAAACAGTATTGGTGAACTTCAATCAAAAATGTAATTGATTATGAAAAAAATTAACAGCTAAACTTTTAAACTTTTTGAATCTAATTATTTTTTGAACTAGCTGAAGTGGGAAAGTACACAGTGAGATAGTGTGAATTGAAGGGAAGAAAATTTGTGCGGAGTGAAGTGGGTGTACGTGATGAATTGGAGCTAGTTCGGTAGTTGGTTATTTTTTTAAAGTAGGGTTTGCCCGGAGCCTCCTAGGCGTGGTAGTTGTAAGAGGCTCCGGCATTTTTTTATTCAAATATAATAGTATTTCTAATCATTGTCAAAGCCTGCATATTACTTGCCACCTGAATGCCCAGTGCCAGGATATGTCGATCTGACTAAAACCAATGCCCTTAAACAAGTTATAAAGTTCCTGCCTTTTAAAGCTTCTTTGAACCGAAAGTGGTGCGTCATTAATTACCATAGGCGATTTGGAGAAAAATTTGGTGATATATTTGATGCTATAGTATGCAAAAGGGTTTCTGTGCAAGTCATTTACTACTACACCAATGGTAGCTTTTTTTAGAAATCCCTCAAACATGCGCCTTAATTCCTCGTCTGTAAAATGGTGGGTAAAAAGGGTACAGGTGATGATATCTACCGGCTGCTCGTAGAAAGAGGGATGAAGGACGTTTTCGACCTCGAAAGTCACATTTTCTTTTCCGCGGAATTTCGCTTTGGCCAGTTCGATGATGTTTGGATTGGCGTCTATCCCGACTAATTCAATAGCTACATCTGATTTATTGGCCCAATCTTGAATTACCTGCAGCATATCCCCTCCACCACATCCTACATCAGCTATACGTATTCGTCGACTTGTTGACCCGTCAATCAACTTTTGTATCCCGTTGGTGGTGACGTGGTTGCCCCCGAGAACCCGATTAATGATTTTAAGTTCGGCTAAGGTTTGCTTTAAGACGTCGCCATCACAGGATAAATCATCCATCAATTCCGACTGGTAGCTTCTATTTTTGAAGTCGGTCATACCCTTTCTACCAATAAAGTCTCCAACGTAAGGCCAGGTCCAAAGCCCATTACTAATAGTTCGTTTTGAATCGTATCGTCTTGCATAGCAGCATCTAATACAAAAAGGATGCTAGCAGAAGACATATTTCCATATTTGTGTAAGACTTGGTGCGAATGGATGTTTTGCTCCTTAGATATCTCAAGCACCTGTTCAACTTTATGGAGTATTTGCTGTCCTCCCGGGTGGATGGCGAAATTGGGTATCTTCCGCAGGCCGAATCGCTCTTCCAAATGCGTCTTGAAGCTGCGAAGCCCTTTTTCCAATAGATCGGGCACATACTTGCTCAGTTTCATTTGAAAACCATAATCGCCAATATGCCACGCCATTTCGGGTTCTCCTTCGCGGATAATCTGGCTTTCATAATCTTTGATCCGAAGCCCCTTAGGAGACTGCTTTATCAAAGCCGCAGCTGCGCCGTCTGCGAAAAGCGCGTTGGCAATAAGATTGTCCTCTGTGTATTCCTTTTGAAAATGAATAGTGCAAATCTCCACCGAAAGCACCAATACATTCGCTGACGGGTCGCTTGTACAGATGCGGTCTGCCAATTTCAGGGCATTAAACGACGCATAACATCCCATGAAATGAATGGAATACCGCTCTATTGTGGATTTAAAACCCATATCTGCGATGATTTTCATTTCCACACCTGGAGCATACATGCCCGTACAGGAAACCAAAATCAAATGGGTTATTTCGCTGACATTAACGTCTGAACCCTTGAGACAGTTAGTAATCGCTTCG
The DNA here is from genome assembly GCA_016124425.1 of Cytophagales bacterium. GTDB lineage: Bacteria > Bacteroidota > Bacteroidia > Cytophagales > Cyclobacteriaceae > Lunatibacter. The sequence continues at coordinate 29,398 of WGNT01000138.1, read as the reverse complement.
ATACCTAGTCCAGAAGCATTCTCCTCAAATATCCTCATCCGAAGGCTTGTGGGTGGAAAGGGTTCAAGGGCCTTGTTTTTTGGAAAAAACGAAAAATTGGATGGATCTGTAAAATTGAAGTCTGTCAGTACGCTGTGTCTAGTTGCTATTCCCGAAACTCGGTAGACATAGCTTAGTTTTCTTGATTCTTCAGCTGATAATCCATGTGCCAGTTTCATAAATTCAGCGATCTGTTGCTGAGAGATTGGTTCACCGGGACTTGCAGTGCCTATACTGACAATATGGTTGTTCATCCTTTTTTTTAATGTAAAATTAGTGTAAATTTCAAGGTAAGTAAAAAACAGTACCTATCCATAAAAGTTTCTTTGCATATAAAATTATGTTTGATATTTCATCTTGGAAACACCTGCGTATTCCTTTTTCATTTTATCTTTTGCCGGTATTTGTTTTTGCTTTCGCAGTGGTTTACGATGCGCAACCCATTAATACATGGATTGTATTTTTGACATTGCACCTGTTTCTTTACCCCTCTAGCAATGGATACAATAGTTATTTTGACAAAGATGAAGAAAGTATCGGCGGATTAAAGCATCCTCCAAAAGTTACCAGAGGCCTATACTATTTATCCCTCTTTTTCTTCGCGGCGGCATTGCTACTTGGTCTTGCCATACATGTATCTTATAGCATGATGATGCTTGTATACGGTCTAGTTTCAATGGCGTATAGCCACCCTTCCATCAGACTCAAAAAATATGCCTATATCAGCTGGATGACTGCGGGAGTTTTCCAGGGGTACTTTACCTTCTCCATGGCCTATGCCGGACTCACAGGGAGCGGATGGGAGGCGTTCTTGATTCCTGAAGTATATGTGTCAGGCCTACTAACGACGATCATACTAATGGGTTCCTACCCGCTTACACAAGTTTATCAGCATCGGGAAGACAAAAAACGGGGCGATCGTACCCTTAGCCTCGCCCTGGGCGTTCATGGAACATTTTTGTTTTCATCCATCTGGTTTATCTTTTCCGGGATCGGATTTGTTGCTTATTTCAACTGGGTTGGAAATATATGGGCAATCTGGGGATTTCTTGCCGCAATGTTACCGGTTATCTTGTATTTCTTCCTGTGGTTTTCGCTGGTAAAAAGCAACCCGTCAAAGTATGTTAGCTACGATTGGGCCATGTGGATGAACCGTATTTCAGCATTGTCATTAAACGGTTTCTTTCTCTACTATTTGCTAGCTAAATGACAGGCTATTTTTTATAAGCCGCGGAAAGAAAGGTTCGAATATAATCAAGTGTTTCAGTTGGTTTTTCAAACATCCCCATATGTCCTGTCTGCTCCAATTCCAGGTAAGCCGTAGCTATTTGCCTATGTCTTCGGCTGTTTTCAAGGGGAACCGCTGAATCCAATTCCCCAGCTATAAACATTTTTTCACCTGTAAATTCCTTCATTACATTACTTCGATCGGGCCTATCGCGCATCGCTTCTGTATATGCAATCACCGTTTTTGGGGAGATCGTTCGCGCCTGCTTTAATAGACGATCTATTAGTTCGGAAAATTGGTCCTGTTTATCTGCCGGAAAAAGTTGAGGTAAAAACGAATTTACAAAAGGTCCCGTCCCGTATTTATTTAAAAAAGTAACGGTCCTATTCCGGACCGCGATTTTCTCTAAATCGTCAGCAAAAGCCGTTGAATGAAACAACCCTAATCCACTCATAGGGAAATTTGGGCGTTCAGCAAGTGCCAACGTGACATATCCTCCCAGAGAGTGTCCTATTACCACGGGATTACCCAGTCCAAGATCGCTTATCCAAGTAGCCAAAATTTCTGCGACCACTTCTATCGTTACTTTTTCGTCTGGCAAAGGTGACTCTCCAAAACCCGGTAAATCAGGACAAAGGACACGGTAGTCGGATGAAAGGTGCTTCTGAAACGTGTCCCACATAGATTTATCTTCGCCAAACCCATGAATAAGAATCAAAGGATTGCCGTAACCTTGGTCTGTATAGACAATATCAGGCATATTTCATCAATAAGTTAAGCATTTTCCGATCAAGTTTTTGTCCGTACCAGTCCTCATAGTCAACATCTTCGCGACCGGAGTTCAACACACCAAAAGTGCCAGAAAATTCCCATATGCCAAATCCGATGCCGTGTTCGTGGAGGATGTCCAACACATCCCCAAACCATGCCAAAAATACGTCATGTGGTGTTTTGTTATAGCAACCACATTCTCCACAATGAACTCCTACACCCTGCTTGACCAATTCAATCCAAGGGGCATAGTGTCGCTCCAAATTTTCGCGGCTATAAAACATGTCTCCACGGTTGCCTGGCCAACTAGGATCAGGGAGTACTTCCGGATCCTTATAGACCCACGGTGCTTTATGATGGGAAATATGCATCGGAAAATACCCACGGCAACTTTGGCCTAAATCGAGATCCGCAAACTCCGGAACTGCAATTCCCCCTCCACCGTTTCCGTCAGCGATTACCAAACGCTTCTTACTGATCGCTTTAATGGTATTTAGCGCTGCTGTGGCGACCTTTCGGTATTCTTCAATGGGTACTGGTCCACCCGGAGAGTGTTGATCGTTGGGATTTTGCCGTTTGAATGGTTCATTGACCAAATCGAAGCTGAGCTTTTTCGAAGATATATTTTTGTAGCGTTTTGACCACATTTCCCAATGGGCACAAAAGGCATCCAAGGCAGCTTGGTCTTCCCAAAGATTGTATGGTTCCTCAAATCCGGCATTGATACAAAAACCTGGCGCCCGGTGTAGATTTAAGCTCACATGTAGACCCCTCGCTTGTGCCTGATAAACAAGGTTATCGATTTCTTCTAATCGAGCCTCATCGAAATTCAAAACGTCATCGGGGCGGATCGGTTTACTTCGATCGAATTTTAGGTAACTGGGATAAGATATTGGGATACGTACGAAATCAAATCCCCAATCAGCCATCCATTGTAAATTCTCAGGGGAGTTTTTCCTGCCTTTCTCCATATCCGGGTCAAAAAAATCGAGCAAGTTGAAACCTCTCCATTTAGGAAGTTTGTTTTTCGGTTTTGCCGCACCGAGTGCGCGGTTCTGAGAGGTCATTCCTAAACCTATTCCCGCGCTTGTGATTGCTGTCTTCTTTAGAAAATCCCGTCTATCCGAGTTGTGCTTATGATTCATAATCGCCTTCCACGTGTTTTAAAACGTCTCTCAAAGATACGATGTACCGAGGCAATATTATTAAATCTACTTATAAAAATAGTTTGAAGCAGACCGGTGCAAGCGCTATCGCTTCTATATTTGGCTATTCGGAATGAACTACAGCCACCATTTTTCGGACTGTCTGCGCGATGCCTACTGGATCAAAACCGCATTCCCGATGCAGTTCAAGTTGTTCACCATGCTCCACTACTCGGTCCGGAATTCCCAGTCTCGTTACCTGTGCCTGATATCCCTGATCACACATCCATTCCAAAATGGCACTTCCAAATCCTCCCATCAGACAGCCGTCTTCAACGGTGACGATTTTATTAAATTTACCAAAAACCTGATGTAAAAGAGCCTCATCTAGTGGCTTCACAAAGCGCATGTCGTAGTGGGCAGGATGAATACCATCCTTTGCCAGTAGCTCGTTAGCTTCTGCGACATAATTCCCTATATGTCCTATGGTTAATATGGCGACTTCCTCACCCTCTTGGACGAGCCTTCCTTGACCGACTGGTACTTCTTCAAATGGAAGCCTCCAATCGGGCAATACCCCCTGTCCCCGCGGGTACCGAATCGAAAAAGGGCCCTCATGTTTGGACGCTGAATACATGAGGTTTCTCAATTCGACCTCATTCATTGGTGCGCTCACCACCAAATTCGGAACACACCTAAAGAAAGCAATGTCGTACGCTCCGTGGTGAGTAGGTCCGTCTGCGCCTGCAAATCCGGCGCGGTCTAAACAAAAGACGACGGGCAGGTCCTGTAAGCAAACGTCATGAATGACCTGATCGTACGATCTCTGCATGAATGTACTATAGATGTTGCAAAAGGGCTTCAAGCCTTGGGTAGCTAATCCAGCTGAAAATGTCACGGCATGTTGTTCCGCAATGCCGACGTCATAGGATCTTTCCGGGAAGGCTTCCATCATGATATTCATCGAGGACCCCGAAGGCATAGCGGGTGTGACACCCACGATAGCGTCATCCAGCTCGGCTAATTCTACAAGCGTATGCCCAAAGACATCCTGATACTTGGGTGCCTGCGGAGTTGTGGGGATTTTCTTTGAAATAACGCCCGTTATCTTATCAAATTTTCCAGGAGCGTGCCATTTGGTCTGATCCTTCTCAGCAGGCGCATAGCCTTTCCCCTTTACAGTAACGCAGTGGAGGATCTTCGGACCCGGTATGTTTTTGAGGTCATTAAGGATTTCCACCAAATGGTTAACATCGTGTCCATCTACGGGCCCAAAATAGCGCAAATTTAACGACTCGAATAGATTGCTTTGCTTCAAAAGGGCTGACTTTATCCCTCCCTCGAGTTTTGAAACCACATCCTGCGCGCTAAATCCAAATTTGCTGATTTTGCCCAGCAAGTTCCACACTTCATCTTTTACCTTGTTGTAGGTACGCGAGGTGGTAATATCTGTTAGGTAGTCTTTTAGCGCCCCGACATTTGGGTCTATAGACATGCAATTGTCATTGAGAATAATAATCAAGTTACTGTCGGAAACGCCAGCGTGGTTCATGGCTTCAAACGCCATTCCTCCGGTAAGCGCTCCATCTCCAATGACCGCCACATGCTGCCTATGCGCATCACCCCTGTATTTTGACGCCATGGCCATTCCCAACGCCGCCGAGATCGACGTGCTTGAGTGACCCACACCAAAAGAATCATAAGGAGACTCTTTCCGTTTTGGAAAGCCAGAAAGACCATTGTACAACCTATTTGTGTGGAATTGGCCCCGTCTTCCGGTAAGGATTTTGTGGCCGTAAGCCTGATGCCCCACATCCCATATCAACTGATCGTCTGGTGTCTCCAGCACATAATGTAATGCAACTGTCAATTCAATAACACCAAGCCCAGCTCCAAAATGTCCGCCAAAAACAGAGACTTGGTCTATAATAAATTGTCTTAATTCATCACAAATCTGTACCAGCTGATCCTTTTTGAACTTTTTAAGATCATCAGGAGTGTCTATTTGAGCAAGCAGTTTTCCGGGTTGTACGCGCATTGGAATTTATCTATATAAAAATAATAAACCTAAGTACCCTGATAATGTTTAATATTAGCAAGAAAAGCCAACGATAGCAAAGATACCTCAGGAAATTACTCGCCGTTGATGATAAATAAATGGATAAGTGATATCTTTGATCTCCATTTTCCGTGCAAATTTAACAAAATAAATTCGTATCCGTTGAGTTTTGAGATCAAATTACCGCTTTTTGAAGGTCCTTTTGACCTAATGCTGTTTTTTATAGAGCGGGACGAGCTGGATATCTATGACATTCCTATCGCTAAAATCACCCTGGATTTTTTAGCCTACATCCATTCTCTCGAAAAAATGGAAATTGAGGTTGCCAGCGAATTCATCCTTTTTGCTGCAACACTCATGAAAATCAAATCGAAAATGCTTCTTCCACGGCCTGAATTAAATGAGGAAGGAGAAGAAATCGACCCGAGAGAGGAACTTATCCAACACCTTTTAGCGTATAAGAAATATAAATCCGTGATCGGACAACTGGCAGAAATGGAAGAAGTCCGCAGTTCAAAGTGGAATCGAGGAAACGTGGTGGACGAGTTGAAAAAATTGTCCCGCGTGGATGATGTAGACGCCGAATTGCAGGATTTGGACCTTTTCAAGCTTTTGAAGGTTTACCAAAAAGTAATGCATAAGTTCGCCACAAGAACTGATGATACAACGCATACCGTCATACAATATCCGTATACCATTGAACAGCAAAAAAACCTGGTACTAGAAGAGCTAAGCCGCCAACCGAAAATTGCTTTTACCGACTTTATTCTTATGAAACCAGATAAAATATTTGTAATCTATACCTTTTTGGCCATTTTAGAGCTGTTGCAATTATCGCTAGTCACTATAAGAATCGGGGAAGGGTTCAATAATTTTTGGGTAGAAAAACTCGAGTCGCTGTCTATAGAATCTTTATGAAGTTAGACAACAAAGAGATTTTTAAAACTTTAAATCCCAATAAAGTCTGGGTTCCTGTATTTATCGGGCTCGCTATTGTTTTTTTAATGTTTTATCTAGACCCAAATGTGAATGCTCAGACGCTTAGAGGAGTCTTTGATGCCTCGATTCCCTACATATTGCTTGCGATACTGTTCATTGTCCTACGGGATATAGGCTATATGTTTCGTATCCGCGAAGTAACAAACAAACACCTAACGTGGACACGGGCTCTTTATGTGATTATTTTATGGGAATTTGCTTCGGCTGTCACGCCCTCCATTGTTGGCGGCACCGCTGTGGCAGCATTTATTCTTCAAAAGGAGGGCATACCGCTAGGTAAAGCGCTTGCCTTCACCATGCTGACCGCCATTATGGACAACCTATTCTTTGTGATAGGGGCGCCGATCATTCTTTATTTCGCGCAGGGATACATTTTTCCGGAGAGCAGGATATTGGAAATGAGGCTTGGATCAAGCATAGTATACCTATTTTGGGCCAGCTACTCCCTCTATGCCTTTTATTCTATACTTATGGCAGGCGCCCTTTTCTACAGGCCAAGGGTTTTTAAATGGCTTCTTTTGAAGATTTTCTCTATCAAATGGATCCGGAAATGGAAGTATAATGCAAATATGTACGGCGACCAAATCATCGAAGCCTCTAAGGAGATTCGGGGCAAGCCGCTTTCCTATTGGCTGATCATTGTTTCAGCGACCATCTTCATTTGGTGCTCCCGATACTTCATGTTAAATGCGCTGATCTCTGCCTTTAACGGGCTTGAATTATTTGAACATGTGGTCGTATTTGCCCGACAGATCATTATGTGGGTAGTGATGATGATCTCACCGACTCCTGGTAGTAGCGGAACCGCTGAATTTTTCTTTTCCCAGTTTTTTAAAGAGTTTTTGCTTGGATATACCTTTGTCACTAGCATTTTGTGGCGAATGTTTTCCTACTATCCTTACCTGATTTTGGGTGCGATATTCTTGCCTCGCTGGATCAAGCAGGTATTCTTTAAAAAACGAGGGAAGAAAGGCAGCGCAAGAAATCCAAAGAAAGACGGGATCAACGAATAGGTTCAGAACCACGGGTTAGAATTACACTTTCCGCCGACGAGGAGCCGCTTACGGGTCAGTTTTTACGTAAACGGTAGTTTTATCCGGGCAAACCCTCAAGCGTAACTGGTTCGTTTTTCATACTTCTGCCAAGCTTTCTTTGAAAATATAACCCATTGATAATCATAAAAATAATACCCACACTTAAAAGCACCAAAATACTGTTGGCATAAAAGTGTAGCCAGCTAAGGGACTGTACATTTCCAAATTGCTTAAATACCATGATTCCCGCAGAACCCAAATACCCAAAGCTGTCGATCAAATACATCAAGTAACCTACAGTACCCGCATATTTGAACGCCGCGAGCAAGCGGTCGAACAACAGGCAGTTGAAGGGAATATAGGCCATATAGATTCCTGTGCCCGTAGCCACCACCCACCAAAACGGCGAAAATAGCCCAGCCTTCATCAGAATGGTACTTCCTACACAGAGACCCAAGCCGGCAATGATTATTCCATGATAGAGAAACAATGCCTTTTGGTTGCTTTTGACCAAAACCAACAAGCTCATCATCAAAAGCAGCATTAGTGTGATTGGAATTTCCGTTTGCGTAAGCAACTCCGGACTTACAGAAATATTCAAACCAGCCCAGATTTCTACGGCAAAATTATCGCGGATATCCCGCAACGCCGTAAGCATCATGTATACAAGCACCAACAAGATGATCCCTGGTTTGAAGTGGTTAAAAAACCCCTGTCGTTCCCGCTTTGTCATGGGCAGGCGCTCCGTCTTCAATGCGATATCGGCTCCGCTAGGCTCCGGTGTCTGATTCAACATTAATACGGCAAAAATTAACAGCGGAACGAAAAGGGCTCCAGTGTAAAAAGGCATCCAATAGGGGTCTACACCTAGGGTATCAAGGAGGAATTTGCCAACTGTCTTTACAAACCCCGACGAAAAAACAAAACTAACGGCTAAAATGCTGCCCATCATCTCCGTAAACTTCCTTCCCTCGAGATAGTGGAACACCAACCCCCAGATTAGGCCTAGCGGGAAGCCGTTAACCGCAAAACAGATAACGTTAAAGGGCGCCGGTAATACGGCAAACCCCAGTAGAGCCAGCCAAGAGATACCGATTAGCCCAAAAATTAAAATTGCCCGGCGCTCCTTGGTAAGCTCAGAAATCATTTTGATCCCATAAAATTTACTCGCCATATAGCCCAATGTCTGGGCAAGAATCAACCAAACTTTAAAGTCCATACCCCAAAAAACCTCTCCGTCAAACGTAGCGGCAGCGAATGGCTTACGAAACGCATACATGCAGCTATAGGTCAAAAAAGCCATGCAGGCGGCAAACAAGCTCATACCAAAGGGTCCGCTTTTTGAAAGAAATTTAGAAACAATGGGGATGTGCAGCATAAAGGGTGTGTGAATTTCCAAGGGACCGCATAAACAACTACAGGGTGTTTGTGCAAGCCGAAAATAACGAAATTGTAGCATTATCAAAGAGCCTGAAAAATATTTAACAACGGCTTAACCTTTCTGCTACCCTTTTTCGGTTAGATAAGCCGTGGGCTTAGTGCATTTTTTGCAAATTAGCGGTACCTTGTCTAGCTCTTTATTCCGATTGATAGAAACCACTTACTACCCCTATGCGACTGACCGTTTTATTTTGCTGCACATTGCTAGGCCTCTTTTCCTGTAGTCGTACTTCAGATACGCAGGTTGCCGTCTCCACCCATACTTACGCTACTCCCACTTTTGAAGATTCGAGTGCTTTTGAGAGGTTGTCTCCGGCATTTCCACTTGTGGAGCAGCTTTTTTTGGATTTTGCGAAGGCAAACAATTACCCTTCTATTAGCTTCGGAATCATTGCCGATGGCAAACTGGTGCACACGTTCAGCAGCGGATCACACAATCTTTCGAGCGGAGAAAATGCTTCCCCGAATACCTTATATAGAATAGCCTCCATGAGCAAGAGTTTCACCGCCATGGCCATTTTAAAGCTCAGGGATGATGGAAAACTGGCCCTGAATGACCCAGTCTCCAAATATATCCCCGAATTCAAATACGCAGGCCAAATCACCTCCGATAGCCCCGAGATAAGCATCCAGCAATTGATGACGATGTCGGCCGGATTTCCCGAAGACAATCCCTGGGGCGACCGGCAGTTGGATGCAACCGACGAGGAGTTACTCGATGTCCTTAGGGCGGGAGTTTCATTTTCAAATACGCCGGGAATAGGCTACGAATACAGCAATTTAGGGTATGCCTTGTTGGGTAAAGTAATCGGAAATGTATCCGGGCAGCCGTATCAGGAATATATTCGAACCCACATCCTTACTCCTTTGGAGATGCACCATACGGTCTATGAATTCACGGAGGTTCCGGAGGAGTCGTTGGCTCTTGGTTATTCTTGGCAAGATGATACTTGGGAATTGGCTCCATACCTACATGATGGCTCCTATGGTGCCATGGGGGGGATGATTAGCTCAATAGCGGATTATAGCAAATACATTGCCCTGCACCTCGATGCTTGGCCACCCAGAAACGATCCTGAAACCGGCCCGGTAAAGCGTAGTTCCATCCGGGAAATGCATCAGCCGTGGCGGGTAAATGTCCTTCTTTCGGATATAACCACAACTGGAGATTCACCTTGTCCCGCCATATTGGCATACGGATATGGACTAAGCTGGCAGAAGGATTGTAGAGGAATAGTCCGAATCGCCCATAGCGGGGGATTACCCGGATTTGGAAGCGAATGGCGCATATACCCCGATTATGGTATTGGAATAGTTTCGTTTAGCAACCGCACCTACGGCGCCCCCTCTAGAATGAATGCGATGGCACTGGATACCTTGATAGCCATAGCTGATCTGAAACCGCGAAAGCTTCCGGCTTCCGCAATATTGGAGGAACGAAAGGCGCAATTGGTGCAAGTATTGCCCGAATGGCCGGAGGATAATCTTGAGATGTTCGCGGACAACTTCTTTTTGGACGAGTCCCTAGCACGCAGAAAAGGTAAAACTGTGGACATGTATCGCAAAGCTGGCGAAATAAGAGAAGTTTCCGAACTCATTCCTGTCAATCAGCTCCGCGGCAGTTTCAAGGTAATAGGCACCAACGGTACGATTACAGTATTTTTCACTCTTAATCCCCAAAAGGAGGCGAAAATTCAGCAGGTAAGTGTAACATTTGAAGCCAGGTCCCAATAAACCTAACGGTACGCACCTTTGATTTTTATAATATGAATCCTAATGTTACAATTCTCAAAACAGACGTCCTATCTGATAATTGGTACACACTCCGCAAATTCACCTTCGCGTATAAAAAGCCAAATGGAGAAGTAGAAATTCAGCACCGGGAGGCTTATGATAGGGGAAATGGGGCAGTAATCCTCCTTTATAATTTTAGTCAACGGACTGTGATCCTAACCAGACAATTTCGACTTCCTACCTACATCAATGGAAATAGTAGCGGACTCCTGATTGAAGCATGTGCCGGCGTATTGGACGAGGCTGACCCGGAAGTTTGTATCCGTAGAGAGACGATGGAAGAGACCGGCTATGAAATTGAGTCTCTAGAAAAAGTGATGGAGGCCTATATGACACCAGGATCGGTCACAGAAAAGTTGCATTTTTTTATAGCAGCTTATTCAAGTAGTATGAAAAAAGGTGTTGGAGGGGGAGTAGAACATGAACATGAAAACATTGAAGTGCTTGAATTAAAAATCGAGGAAGCAATGGAAATGATTGATTCCGGCGAGATCATGGATGCGAAGACCATTATGCTCTTATTGTATGTCAGGTTAAAGGGGATTGTCTGATTGGTCGTCTGTGATAGCACGATGGGACTGATACGGTCGTTCACTATTTTTGAGGAAACTATTCCCCATCGGTATTGATATGCATTTACTACCTTCTGTACCCGTTTTTTTGTAATTAGGGCAAAAATCTTCGCCTATTTCTAGTTTAAGCGTCGGTTTGTAAAATTAAGCAAGGTTTTTGTTTAAATTGGGTTAGCAAACTTTTATAGAAATCCTTAATTTTAAATTTCCCTGAAATGATGAACGTTTCCGAAATTTTAGCCACGGTAAAGAAGCTCATTGAGCTACGGATAAAAATTGCCTTCAAGCGATTATCTGATGACATCAGTACAATCGTTACCCGGATCGTTGTTTTAATTTTAATGGTTTTGGCAGGCATGTTTGTACTTCTTTTTGGGAGCATCTCGTTGGCCTTTTATTTGGGAGAACTGCTTGACAGTGTCTATTTGGGGTTCCTAAGCGTAGGCGGAATTTACCTGCTTCTTTTGCTAATCCTGTATCTTGTAAGAAATACGTTGTCTTTTCAAACAAGCCTCAAGGGAAACCTTACCCGATTTATATTTCTTTCAAAGACAAAACGATAAGACAGATGACGTTGCTAGATTTAGAAAGACAGTCCGAAGAGCTAGAACAGACCCTGAAAAAGCAGCTTGACATAGCCAAAAATGATTCGGGACTCCATGTTAAAATCGCCGGGATAGCTATTGTTTCCGCGTTGGTGACCTTTTCGGTTTTTCGGCTCACTAAGAAAAGATCATCTGCCGGAAGGGCGCAAATAGAAGCTCCCCGAAATAAAAAAAAGTACTCATTTTTCACCAGTCTTAGAAAACGCTTAATATGGGTTGCATTAACCTATGCAAAAGGGATGTTAATTCAGCGTGTGGGAGAAAAATTGAAAGCTGCCAGTGAAAAGAAATGATTCGATTGGCAGCAGTCTAAAAGCGTTGCGCCGTAGTGGAAAAAAGTCAGTAGCGCTCTTAGTAGATCCTGATAAGTTTGAGCAGCAGCACTTCTTGAAAGAACTGTTGGACAAGGCCCGTAGGTACCCTTTGGCGTTGATTTTAGTGGGCGGTAGTTTATTGACAACACATCGGCTAAGCAACACCATCGTGGCCCTTAAAGAGGTTTCCGGTGACATCCCTGTTGTTCTTTTTCCTGGAAATGTGGTTCAATTGAGCGACAGAGCGGATGGGATTTTATTTTTGTCATTAATATCGGGACGCAACCCAGAACTTCTTATAGGTCAGCAGGTGACGGCAGCGCCCTTTCTATCTAAGTCGCGTTTAGAAATCCTGCCTACCGCATACATGCTTGTGGACGGAGGAGGTATCACGAGTGCCCACTATATGAGTCAGAGTATCCCGCTGCCAAATGACAAGCCAGATTTGACTTTAGCCACCGCATTAGCTGGGTCTTTTTTAGGGCTTCAGTATTTTTATCTGGATACCGGAAGCGGAGCCCTAAACCCAGTGTCACCCAATCTAATCAGTTCCGTCAGCAGCCATATTGATCTACCCCTACTTGTGGGAGGAGGGATTGATTCCACTGAAAAAGCAAAAAACGCTTGGCAAGCAGGGGCGGATATTGTTGTGGTAGGAAGTAAGGCAGAAAAAAACCCCGACTTTCTTATCGAGGTTCTTCAATACAGCGAAGTGTATAACTTATCCTTGAACGTTAATTAAAGACTCTCTGCGTCTCATTTTTCCAGCCGGAAGGCCGTACATCATTTTGAATCGTCGACAGAAATAAGCGGTATCTTTATAGCCTACTTCTTTTCCGATATCTCTAATGCTCTTTTTGGTGGTCCTCAATAGCTCTACGGCAGCTTCCATCCGCTGATACTCAATGTAGTCTTGGGGATTGATCCCTGTAAGCATCTTAAAATACTGACCTACATAATCTTCGGATACATTCGCTACCTTGGCCAACACTTTATTGGAAAGATCCCCACCGATATTCTTTTTGATGTAGTTGAACATATCGATAAGCCTTGGATCCTTAAAGTAAGTACTGTTTGTAGAAAGTTCTTCTACAAATAGCCTATTTTTTAGAATATGACGTACTATCTCCACTACAAGCAACTCGGTATAGAGTTTCATTACCCGTTCCTTGCCCGGAGTTGTCTGTTCCGACTCTTTTACAATGTCTTCAACGATGGATGCAATTCGATCGTTGAATCGGATCACGAAGGGCGGTATTCCAAGAGAGTTAAAAAAGTTAACAACATCGAACACCTTTGCCTCGAAAGTCACGGAAGTGACACAATCATCTTCCAGGTTCTTTATTTCCTTGAAACTGATCGTTTGAAGATACTTCTTCTTGTTTTCGACAAAGCTGTCATTTGAGGTTTCATTTCTTTTGGTGACCGTTCCGAAGGACACCTTGGAAGATCTACTGGCGGGAATAAAGAGGATTTCACCTTCGTTTACAATCTCTTGGTCATCGCCGAAATGAAGGCTTCCTCTGTGTAATAGGATAACAGTGTTCTCGTTGTCGAGATAATCTACAATAGTTACGGGACGCTCGATTTTATAATTATTTCCTCTTAAATATCGGACGCCTACCGATTCTATTACTTTATTGTAATATTCCATGGGTGTGGCTTTAGGTTGTTTTTGTTAAAAGTATAGATGCATCTTGCATTATTGTGACAATATTAAGTAAAAAATTAAAATAAACTAAACAACGATAAAAAAATTTATATATTTTTTTCATTCACCCAATTCAGTTCAATTTACTAAATAGGGTGCGAGATATAATTATTTTTTGAATCTCGGAGGTTCCCTCGTAAATCTGGGTAATTTTTGCGTCCCGCATCATCCGTTCGACATGATATTCCTTCACATAGCCATAGCCCCCGTGCACTTGAACCGCCTCCACGGTCACATCCATAGCCACTTGTGAGGCATATAGCTTTGCCATGGCACTGGCTTCCGTATAATCCCTTCCCTGATCCTTCAGCCAAGCGGCTTTCATTACCAGTAATCTGGCGCATTCTATTGCCGTAGCCATATCGGCTAGTTTAAACTGAATCGCTTGATGTTCAAAAATCGGCTTTCCAAAAGCCTTACGTTCTTTTGAGTAGGCAAGAGACCGTTCATAGGCCCCTGAGGCGATTCCTAACGCTTGCGCCGCAATACCAATCCTCCCGCCATTGAGGGTTTCCATTGCGAACTTAAACCCAAATCCAGATTCACCAATCCGGTTTTCTTTTGACACCTTTACATCCGTAAACATCAACGAATGGGTATCGGAAGAACGAATTCCTAATTTGTCTTCCTTCTTTCCAATCACAAGGCCCTCCATTCCTTTTTCAAGTATGAAGGCTGAGATACCTTTGTGGCCTTTAGTAGGGTCTGTCTGTGCGATTACAAGATAGATGTCCGCAGATCCGCCATTTGTGATCCAGTTTTTCGTCCCATTGATCAAATAGTAATCGCCGTCCTCAGTAGCAGTCGTTTTCTGGGATGTGGCATCAGATCCCGCTTCTGGCTCTGAAAGGCAAAACGCACCAAGCAGTTTCCCTGTAGCCAGTTTTGTCAGGTACCGTTGTTTTTGGCTTTCTGATCCGTATTTTTCCAGGCCCCAACAGACCAACGAATTATTAACCGACATGATCACGCCTGCCGAAGCGTCTATTTTGGAAATTTCTTCTATTGCCAAAACATAGGAAATAGTATCCATACCTCCGCCGTCGAACTCTGGCCTTACCATCATCCCCATAAAGCCCAGTTCCCCCATTTGCTTGACTTGTTCTACTGGAAATCGTCCCTCGGAGTCCCGATCGATAACGTCATGAAGCAACTGCTTTTTGGCAAACTCCCGCGCGGCATCTCGTACGGCAACTTGCTCTTCGGTGAGTTCAAATGTCATTGTGGATTTGTTTTTGTTCAAAATAGCTAAAAAAAAATAAAGGAGCAATTACTTGCTCCTTTACTGGTAAATAGTTGGTTTAATTTATTTACTCTCTATTGCCGAAGAAGATAAACGCATAATAGGCTAAAGTCGCCAAGGAGGCCAAAGCGGCAACTACATAAGTCATGGCGGCCCATTTCAAGGCATCTTTTGACATGCCATACTCTTGTGCAGTGACTACATTCCGCTGCTGTACCCAAGCCAGTGCCCTTCTACTCGCGTCAAATTCCACTGGAAGCGTAACTAGCGAAAATAGAGTCAATACCGAATAGGATCCAACTACAATCATACCCACCACTTCGTACGGCAAACCGAACAGAGCAATTCCCCCAAACAAGGCAGCGATCAACACGATATTAAGGATTTTTCCGCTTGCATTCTGAATGGGAACCAATGTGGAACGCAATTGCAGCCAAGAATAGGAAGTCGCATGCTGAACGGCGTGCCCGCACTCATGGGCCGATACCGCTGTAGCCGCAGCGTTCCTTCCGTAGTAAACATCCGGACTGAGGTTAACGGATCTGTCCATTGGATTATAGTGATCCGAAAGCTGTCCTTCTACGCAGTTTACCCGCACGTTATGGATATTATGGTCAGCAAGCATCAGTTCAGCTATCTCCTTACCAGAAAGGTTAGCCCGAAGCGCAATCTGGGAGTATTCCCTAAACTTGCTTTTTAATTTACTACTTACGGCATAACCAAGTATGCCAAACACAACTACAATTAGAATCAGTATCATTGCTCTTAGTTTTTAATATTTCTCTGTACGTAACTACCCATTCGCAGGTTTACTTTTCATTGTTGATTTTGTAAGCACAACTACGCTGACCATACCCACTATGAAAATGGTAATCACCTGCGAGGCATGGACAATTATGGCAAAAATCTTGCCCTGATCATCAGGAATGCCATAAAAAAGTAATATGAAGGCAACCAAGGCGTGAAATGTACCAATCCCTCCTTGCACCGGGACTATCATCCCAATACTACCCATTACCATCACCATAAGCACGGAAGAGGGGCTTAGGGCCGCTGTGCTGGGAACAGCAATGGCTACAAAGTACATCATACCATAATAAATCACCCATATTCCGGCCGTTGAAAGCCAAAAAGCCCCCGGATTTTTCAGTGCTGACACACTTAGGATCCCGCGGACAAATTGTCTTATAAACTGACGAATTTGCAGAATTTTGGAGTGTCTTCTGATGCGCCGGTAAAGCCAGAAAGTGAGGCCCAAAAACAGGAGTCCGAAAACAACTCCATAGGGCAACCATGTTGATAAGTTTTCTGTGACCTGGTCAACCGCTACTAAGCGCTCTATCAACGCCACAAAAACAGTCCGTTCAATAAAAAAAGCCAGCCCTACCGTTGCCAACATGCATACCATATCAACCATTCGCTCGACGACTACAGTACCAAACAAATTTCCTACGGGGATGCCATCAGTCCGTTTGAGTGCCCCGCAACGGGCTACCTCGCCTGCCCGTGGGATAATCAGATTGACCAAATATCCGAACATCAATGCCCAAAAGACGCGCATTGTTGGAAGATCTCGCTGCACTCCAGCTTCAACGAGCAACTTCCACCTCCAAGCGCGTATCCAATAGCCGAATAGCGACAGTACAACGGACACTGAAATCCAAAAAAACGATGACTGAGCAACTGCATCCCTGAGCTGTACCACGGCTATATCTTTGTACAACCACCAAAAAACACCCAATGCAAAAGAAAGGGAGACCAGCAACCGGGCGAACTGGGGAAGCGAAAGTTTCACGTTAGGTAAGCCGATTTCGGTCGTCAGGAAATACAACTACAGGCTTGTACTGCTTCGCTTCATTTACCTCCATACTACAATAGGTGATGATGATGACAACATCTCCCACCTGAGCCTTTCTCGCTGCAGGTCCGTTGAGGCATACCTGCCCGCTACCACGGATGCCTTTAATAACATAGGTTTCAAGGCGTTCTCCGTTGTTCACATTCACCACCTGCACTTTCTCATTCTCGATCAGATTAGCAGCATCCATCAGATCTTCGTCAATGGTAATACTCCCGACGTAATGCAATTCGGCCTGGGTGATTTTAACACGGTGTATTTTGGACTTTAATAGTTGGATATGCATGTCTCAATAGAAAATTAATAATTAGGTCAACAGTACGTTATCAATCAGCCGTATTTCACCGACGTAGGCTGCTACACAGATGGCCTGGGGGATCTCTGAATCCACCTCACTGGCTAAAGTGAAATCCTGGCAATTAACCAGCTCCAGGTACTCAATACGCACAAGATTATTCTGGGAAATAATGCTGGTCGCCTTTACCTTGATATCAAACCAAGAAGCTCCGTCTAAAAGTTCAGTTTTCGCAAACGCTAGAATCTGGTACAAAATGACAGCCTCCGCGCGTTCCGATGCGCTTAGCCTTCTGTTTCTTGAGGAAAGCGCAAGCCCGTCCTTTTCCCGGACAGACGGTACAGTAATGATCTCCACGTCAAAGTGCAGGTCTGCCACCAGTTGTTTGATTACACTTACCTGTTGGAGGTCTTTTTGTCCAAAATACGCTGTATCCGGAAGTACAAGGTGAAAAAGTTTCGCTACAATCAACGCCACCCCGCTGAAATGGCCAGGACGGTATTTCCCCTCCAGAATTTCATCCAAGCCGGAAAAATGAATGGAAACTTTGGCGGAATGTGGATACATCTCCTCCACTTCGGGCACAAAGACAATGTCCACTCCGGCACTACCTAGCAACGCTAGGTCATCGTCGAGAGACTTGGGATAGTTATTCAGGTCTTCGGTAGTGTTAAACTGCGTCGGATTCACAAAAATAGTTACTACAGTGAGGTCATTTTGCGCCTTTGAGTTTCTCACCAATGCCATATGGCCATCATGCAACGCCCCCATCGTCGGCACCAATCCGATTCGCTTCTTAGCGCCACCGAAAGGCCTCAAAACTGCCTTTAATGCTGGAATTCGCTTGATTATGTCCAATTTCAGGAGTGTTCAGATTTTTGAAAATACCTGCAAAAGTATATTATAAAAAATAAAAACCATGGCTTTTCGTATTTTTTTTCGTAATTTTGTAGTCCCGTTATATCCTTTTACAAAACACACACGATATGTCTAAACTTCGTATCTTATACGTAGCAAGTGAAATCAACCCGTTTTTACAAACTTCTGAGGTTGCAAACTTTGTAAGAGCACTTCCTCAAGCCATGCAAGAAAAAGGTATGGAAATCCGTATTCTTGTACCGCGATTTGGGTTAATTAATGAACGCAAAAACAGGTTACATGAGGTAGTGAGGCTTTCCGGAATTAATATTTCAGTTGGTGAGGAAGAAAAACCGCTGATAATCAAAGTAGCCTCTATCCCGAATGCAAAACTTCAAGTTTATTTCATAGACAATGAAGACTATTTTCAACGAAAAAGCGTTTTCTTTGACAAGCAGGATAAGTTCTATGAAGACAATGACGAACGAGCCATTTTCTTCTGTAAGGGAGTGATTGAGACTGTTAAAAAATTGGGATGGTCACCCGATGTCGTACATTGCAACGATTGGATGACCAGTCTGATACCCTTGTATTTGAAAACAACGTACAAGAATGAGCCGTTATTTAAAGATACAAAATCCGTATTCGCGATGTATAATAACGGATTTAGTCATAAATTTGGCGACGATTTGTTTGACAAGATCAAAATGGTCGATATCGATGACAAATTATTGGCTCCATTAAAATCCAAAGACTACGAAGGATTCTTGAAGCTTGGTACTGCCTACGCTGATGTGGTCATCAGAGGTGAAGATACCACGGGTACGTTTACCCACTTAATAGAGGAGACATCAAATAATGATAGAAGATTTGAAATCAACAGCGAAGAAGAAGAGCAGCTTTTCGAGAGTTATTACAACATTTACACAGAGCTTGCCGGTTAAGCTATCAGCTTCTTTAGGTTTAATTCTATACATGACAGGATCGTGTTCCGATCCATCGGAAATTGGACTCGTCCTTGATCCCGGTAGCAATCAGATAGGGGTTTTCTACACAGAAATACCCCTTTCTGCTTCTATGGTTTTATATGATTCCTTCAATACCACAAGTCAGGGCCGATTGGTGATCGGTGGAGATGTAGATCCATTTTTCGGAACGACGTCCTCAATCGGATATAGCCGACTTTCCTTCAATTCAAATGCCGCAAAGCCAAACAACGAAGCCATCTTCGATTCAGCAGCCTTTACGATCAACGTACAAGCCACAGATGGCGCCGACTTTAGTACACCAAAAACCTACCGTGTCCACCGATTGATGGAGCCCATTTTGGATACTTCCTATTACAATTTCAACGAACTTCATTTCTCCGATGAAACCATTGCCGAAGGTTCCTTTATAATAAAACCTGACACCGCAAATTTGCTCAGGATGAATGTGAAAGCAGAAGTAGCGTCCGAGCTTTTCCAAAAACTCACCTCTAATGACCCTGTTTTTTCCAACATTTTTACCTTTAGGGATTATTTTCCGGGGATAGCTATCACAGGTGATGTATCCGATAACGCAAATATCTCTGCGGCAGTGGGGAATGGTACGGGTATGATTTTATACTATCACTATCAGGATGATACCGTTTCAAGAACTTACCCGATCAATACGATACAATCACGCCACTTCAACCAAGTCATAAGCGACCGCTCCGGTACACCCACCGCGGTTATTGAACAGCGTGGCGTTGCCTATGACATCCCCGGAAGCTTGGTAGGCGGAAAGGCCAACATAGGATTGTTTGTGAAAATCGATACAAGCCCATTGGAAGAGTTTTTGGATACGTTGGAAAACGTAACCTTCAACCAGATCGTAATGGAAGTAGGGCCCGTAGAATCTTATCCGGAATTTAAACGGCCCACGAGAACCAAGGTACTCTATTTTGCAACAGAAGACAACAAACTTTATACCCGGTTTGATGGATCTGTCGTTTCCGTCCAATCCGAAAATTCGGCGCAAACCGCTTTAGATCCACAAGGCAACGTAGTGCCTGCCACAGGGAGCCAAAATGCACTTTCTCTTGATCCAGAAAGCAGGGTCTTCAGAAATCAGGTGACTTCCTATGTAAACGCGCTCTACCGGAACGGATTAGTCTTGACTGACTTGTTCCTATATCCCAATTTCCCCGGTCAACCCAATAACCCTGTCACAACTGACGAGTCGAAAAGGACGCTAAGGCAATACGTAGTCAACAAAGATCGGATTGTGCTGAAAGTATTCTATACTCGAGTACGGTAAGCTACCTAGATGGTAGGCTAGCCTTCAGCATGAAAAGCGACAGCAGCCCAGTTATCCTTTGTCTTTTGATGGCCAACCCGAAGTGAAAGCGATTGGGCTTTTTTTGTTAAATCAACTACATCAGCGTGGTATATACCGCTTACCAACAAAAGGCCTGCGGGTTTAAGGAGACGGGCATAATGATCCATTTCGCTTAAAAGTACATTTTTATTGATATTGGCTAATACTAGGTCAAAAGGACCCTTAGGATCGACGTCTGCGATGGTGCCTAATCCCATTGTGAGCTCCGACATGCCATTCATTCGAAAGTTTTCGTTCCCGTTTTCCACGCACCAGTCGTCAATATCAAAAGCCTCTACCGAAGTTGCTCCAAGCTTTCGTGCCATTATCGCTAGAATCCCCGTTCCCGATCCGACATCCAGCACTGACGTACCGGTTACTTCGATTTCGAGCAAAAGCTCAAGCATCATGTGCGTTGTGGCGTGGTGTCCGGTGCCGAAGGACATCTTTGGGTTGATGATTATTTCATGTTCAAAATCCGGTTGCTTCGGATGAAAGGAGGCATGAACAAAAACCCTGTTGCCTACCTTTATTGGGTCGTAGTTCTTTTCCCATTCCTCATTCCAATTGATCCTTGGCAGCAAATTATGCACAACAGAAATAGGTGTCTGGGTTGCATAGCGGTCAAGGACCCTGTCTAGTGCCTCTTGGTCAAATTGATGCTCCGGCATATATGCCTCAAATCCCTCTGAGGACTCCATGAAAGATTCGAAACTAATTTCCGCCAATTCCGCCATCAGGATGTCGACAAATTCTGGCAAACAGGCCACTTTACAAACGATGTAATTCATGGGTACAGGTTGAAATGAAAACAGGCTTGAAGCTAAATCAATCCGTAATGGAAGAATATGATCTAGCTATCAAGCCGATAGGATGAACGTTGTGGTTAGTGTTAGAAGGACTTGATAATATCAACAAAATCCCTGGACTTGAGAGAGGCTCCCCCAATAAGCCCTCCATCGACATCGGGCTTGGAAAATAAATCCTGTGCGTTATCCGGCTTGCAGCTTCCCCCATACAAAATAGATAAACCGGCAGCCAAAGAATCCCCGTATTTTGCCGCAAAATGATTTCGTATGGCGGCGTGCATCTCCTGTGCCTGGTCAGAAGAAGCGGTGCGTCCGGTGCCGATTGCCCAAATAGGCTCATAGGCAAGGACAAGACGTTGCATTTCTTCTGCGGAAAAGCCAAAGAGCGCTTTGGTAAGTTGCTCCGTGACATAGGCCTCGTGGGTACCTGCCTCCCGGATTTCTAACGGTTCGCCACAGCAGAAAATTGGCGTAAGGTTATTTGAAAGTGCGAGTTTTACCTTTTCGGTAAGCTGTTCGTTGGTTTCATTAAAATATTCACGGCGTTCACTATGGCCGATAATGACATAAGAGGCACCAAAAGAAGCCAAGATAGTAGCGGAAACCTCTCCGGTAAACGCGCCAGAAGCCTTATCCGAGCAATTTTGCGCTCCTAAGAAAATGTTTTTTGAGCCATCAATTAATTTCTTTACTGCTTGCATATGGGGAAATGGCGGATTGATAACGACGGTAATCTCCTCATTAAGCTCATCATTGACCATATTTGTAATCTCAGAAGTCAGCTTTTGCCCCTCTTCCAAGGTCAAGTTCATTTTCCAATTTCCAGCTACTATTCTTTTTCGCATGATATATTCTATTAGGTTTTATATATTTGAATACAAAATTTCCGTTTTTCTTAGGAATATCAAAAATAGGCAAAATGTCACTCGCAGAAAAAGAAAATTCAGGTCAAGTACCCAAAAAGAAAATTTCGCTCTCCAAAACCAAGGATAGAATCGCCGCCTATTGCGCCTACCAAGAACGGTGCATCTCGGAAGTACGGACGAAGCTTGAAGAACTAGGTCTAGACCCATCTCAAATGGACCCAATGGTTGGAAAACTGATCGAAGAGGGTTTTCTAAACGAAGAAAGGTATGCTGAAGCCTTCGTACGAGGTCGGTTTTCAGTCAAGAAATGGGGCAAGATTCGGATACGTCAGGAGTTAAAAATGCGAGAAATTCCGGAAGATACGATCGTTAGGGCACTCAAATTAATCGACGGTGATGACTATCTGTCGGTTCTTAGGTATTTGGCAGAAAGAAAATTGAAACTGACAGAAGATGCAAACCCATTAAAAAGGAAAGCTAAAGTGCAACGATTTTTACTTTTCAGAGGATTCGAAAACGATCTCATCCGCGATGTAGTTGAACAACTTATGAAAGACCCTTCTTGACGAATAAATCCTCCGATTCCTGGGGAATTACCTGAAGCACATTAGCCAACACCAGCTTTACTAAGGTTCTTGACGCCACATACACCGGAATCTTAGCCAGCTGCATATATTCCCTTAATGTAATCGAAGTGCGGTCTTCCAGCGCCTTTACAAGGATTTCTTCTTTCCGCCCATATTGGAACACGATATCGGCTTGTTTTTTTTCCCTTTTTAAGATTTCCCACATCTCCCGGCTCGCCTGAATGCTTTTGTCCCTGACACGAACGAACGCTTTCCTTTTATCGTTTTCAACGATGAAATGTGGACGTTCTGCGCTCTTTCTGATCCGGTATGCGGCAACTCCCTTTTTGGCATTTAGCCCAAAAATGTACTTCTCTACGGAAACCGGCGGAAAGATAAGCTTATCAATCGCCTTGTCCATGACAAAAACTTCTTCCTCGATAAACCGCTGTCCACTTACTGTTCCGTCATCATCTACGCCAATCAAAAGGTAACCACCATCTGTATTGGCCATGGCCACTATTTCACGGACGATTTTCTCCGGATGAGCAGCTTTCTTTTTAAATTCGACGTGCAGACCTTCCCCCTGCTGGGCAAGTTTGGCAATATCTTGAAGTGTCATAGCTTTCAGTTTATCAATACCCCAACCCCAAGGCGAAGTCCAACGACTTTGGAAACCAAATAGTAGTCCGACACCGCCTCCAACCTTACCCGATAACTTATATTGTAGGTATATCCAACTCCAAAGGCAACATCTGAATCAGACCCAATCAATCCCCTAATTCGGACAAAAAGCGGCTCCGTGGGATAGTATCTAGCCCCCAAGGCCATGTGATTGGCACGCCCGTAATTAAACTCATAGCCCCCCGATACGGATAAGTTATGCTTGTAAAAATAGTTGCCCTCAAATCCCAGCTGGTAACGGCGAATCACTCCCGGCACATCGGTACGCACAAGGTCTCCTGCCCCAGAAAGCAACAAACTCCCCTCCGCTTGCTGCCCCAAGGCAGCCGCCACACTTCCTAACCAACAGAGGACGAAAAAAGATACTGCCTTCTTCATCCGAGTCCTCTTTTCAGTTCCGCCAACCTGTTTTTCATACCCTGCCATTCGTCTCTTAGCCTTGCCGCCTCCATAAAGTTGAGGTCTTTTGCTGCTGCTTCCATTTGTTTCTGCGTTTGTGAAATGAGCTTTTCCAACTTATCGGCACTCAGATACTGCACAACAGGATCCGCCGCAATCCCATTTTCATTCGTCAGGTCTTCGGCATACACTTTGGCATTTTTCTTACTATCTGCCACCTTCGTCTGTCCCATTATACGGTCTCTGGATTTGAGGATCGTCTTAGGAACAATGCCATGTTCTTTGTTATAATCCTCCTGAATAGAGCGCCTTCGGTTCGTTTCATCTATCGCCACCTGCATGGAGTCGGTCATTCTATCAGCATACATGATGACTCTCCCCTGTTCGTTTCTTGCCGCTCGACCGATTGTCTGAACGAGGCTTCGCTCGTTTCGCAGAAATCCTTCCTTATCCGCATCCAAGATGGCCACCAAGGCTACCTCGGGAAGGTCGAGGCCCTCGCGCAGAAGGTTTACGCCAACCAACACATCAAATACACCTAGGCGTAACTCCCGCAGGATCTCTACCCGGTCAAGGGGCTTCACCTCAGAGTGGATGTACCGGGACTTTACGCCGGCCCTTTCCAAGAACTTGTTTAGTTCTTCCGCCATACGTTTGGTAAGTGTGGTTACCAATACCCGGAATCCCATCGTAATGGTTTGGTCTATTTCCTCCAGCAGATCATCGATCTGATTGGCGCTCGGTCGCACTTCAATGACGGGGTCCAACAAGCCGGTAGGTCGTATGATTTGCTCTACGACGACGCCTCCAGATCGGGTAAGCTCATAATCAGCCGGGGTGGCACTCACATAAATCACTTGATTGGTCAAGTCCTCAAACTCATCAAATTTCAAAGGCCGATTGTCCAAGGCGGAAGGAAGGCGAAATCCATAATCAACCAAATTGACTTTGCGAGAACGGTCGCCGCCCCACATGGCCCGTACCTGCGGCACCGTAACGTGGCTTTCATCGATTACCAAAAGATAATCTTCCGGGAAGTAATCCAAGAGGCAGAACGGCCTAGTTCCGGGCATGCGCCGGTCAAAGTATCGGGAATAATTTTCCACCCCGGAACAATAACCCAGTTCGCGAATCATTTCAAGATCAAATTCTGTACGCTCCCTCAGCCGCTTAGCCTCCACCAAGCGCATGTCCCGCTCAAAGAAGGATACTTGGGCCATTAGGTCGTCCTGTATCTCGTGGATCGCCTGATCAATAACATCTCTACCTGTCACGAAAAGATTCGCAGGAAAAATCGAAATAATTTTCTCATCCGCTATCTTTTTTCCCGATTCGGGATCCACACGCTGAATGGTTTCAATCTCATCTCCCCAAAAGTAGATGCGGTACGCAAAATCGCCGTAAGCGACAAAAATATCCACCGTGTCTCCCTTTACACGAAAGGTTCCGCGGGAAAATTCAGCGGTTGCGCGGCTATATAATACCTCCACCAACTTAAACAACAACTGGTTTCTGGGAATTCTATCTCCTTCTTGGAGCCGGATTACATTTTTTCCAAACTCCTCCGGGTTTCCGATACCATATATACAGGACACGGAGGCCACTACGATCACATCCCTTCTTCCCGACAGTAGGGCAGAGGTAGCCGCTAATCGCAGCTTTTCGATTTCTTCGTTGATCGATAGGTCCTTTTCAATGTAGGTACCGCTCGTGGGAATAAAAGCTTCAGGTTGGTAATAGTCGTAGTAGGAGATAAAATACTCTACCGCATTCGACGGAAAAAACTGCTTGAATTCCCCATACAGCTGGGCGGCTAGCGTCTTATTGTGGCTTAGGACCAAGGTGGGCTTTTGCACCTCTTGGATTACATTGGCGATGGTAAAGGTCTTTCCAGATCCCGTCACCCCTAGAAGAACCTGTGCGGGCTCCTGTTCATTTATTCCCTCCACCAAGCTTTTGATCGCCGATGGCTGATCGCCGGTAGGTTGGTAATCCGAAGTGATTTGAAATGCCATGCCTTCCTGTTGAATATAGTCTATAACGCTACCGTCGGGGTGAAAAGTTTACGGCTAGCCGGAAGCTTTCGATGGTTTCCACTTATCTACGTGATAGTAAAGGAAATTGGTCCGAAGAATAAGTGCAAGAAGTAAAGGCAAAATACTCACATGAAATGACTGAATGCCAAAAAGCCAGATAACCAGTGCCAAATCAGCCAGAATCAGTGCACCGAGGAGGTAGTTCCTCACCCATGTTTTCCCTTTTACTAATCCATACACACCAATCAGGTGCAATGGAAATGCCCAAAAGAGATTCCAATTGGATTTTGTTTGTGAGTGTGCTGTAAAAAACCACAGGTAAACCACCAATATCCCCAATAGGCCCAGTATGCCCAAAAGCGCATAGTCCATTCCAAGGTACAGCCGGCGGCGCTTAAAACCGATAAAGGTAAAAATACCCACCAAAGCGGCAACCATCCAGAAGAGAAAATACGGGCTAAGTAAAAACACAATGCTATCATCCCTATCCGGAAAATCATAGATGACATTTTCTTCGCGGATTAGCGGTCTGCTGGGGCCATCCCCAATAATTGACGCCCTTCCGAATGCATCCGCTAAGTAGTCGGGCAAGAAAAGCTTTTCGCGCTCGGAAGCTTGCTGGTCAATGACAGCCCCTAAAGCCAGGTCTATCCCCAGGTCGGACCATGGCAAGGGATAGACATATTCGTCAATCATGTTTCTGAAGGTCTTTTCCGGAGCCGACTCAGGTTCATTCCACGTCAAGTTATCGCCAAGCACGGTCTCCATCAAATCCCGGATTCGGGTCGCACAGTTATCATAAAAAAAATCATAGCGGTATTTCCGGTTTTCCGGCTCATAATTCACGCGCAAAAAGTCCATCATGGCTGCCGTTTGTTCCGCGTTCAAATCTAAGACCTGCTCCCTGACGCTACGCTTAAAGAAGTTGTACTCGTACAAAAACTGCTCAAAAGTAGCCACCGCCAATTGGTAGTCGAGGGTTCTTCGGGTGAACTTAACGTAGAAAAAGGGGGTATTGAAGTCAAAGGTACCATAGTTGAAGACCAGATCCCTTCCCGAATCTGTATCAAGCACCCGTATGGCGCTATGGCCAAAGGTGGAATACAGTTCATCACCGGGATCACAGGTTATCAGGCTGATCTGGTAATTCTGTGCACTGGCAGGATAGCTAGCCAGATAAAACACGATCGCGATCATCCCTATGAAGCGGATTACACGGAAGATTTGCTGATGATTGGGGAAAAAGACTCTCATAAAGCAATGGCGTACAAAGGTAAGCGGACCGGATGATTGGATCTTGGTAGCGCAAATTTACGCTATTAAATCTATTTTCTAGGCGGCTTCCGCATGATTTCGGTTTTCTAGAGCAACGTAGGGATAGGGAATGATTTTTCGATAACAAAAGTCATGGACAAATAAATGGATTTTGCATATAATTTTCTGCCTAAATTGCTTGCAAATGCCATTTAAAATTTGTAGTTTTCTTGACTTTTCAACTTTGTGGAATGAAACATAGCAGGAACATATCGTTTTTACGCTGTTTTTTTGGTTTCCGCCCTCTTTTAGCGGCGTATGTTTTTTTCTTTACGATTTCTCCATCTATTGCTCAGATTGTTCTCACGGAGAATACCTACCAGTCCAACATTATTCCCGGAACTGTAGGAGACTGGGACGATGCCGGAAGCTGGCAAAAGTGGCAGGGAGGAATATGGGTCGCCGCTTTAGTACCTCCTGGAAGGGATAATGATGTTTTTATTCACCAAAGTCAAGAAATACGCCTCACAGGCAATGAAGAAGTAAGGAACCTATATCTCTTTAGCGATACAGGACCTGGGCGAAAGCTTAACTTACAAACGTTTGATTTGGATATCTTTGGTGGATTACGTTGTTTTAGAATGGCGGGACAGGATTTTGTACTCCACGACCGTACAAGCGCTCTTACCGACTGGATCTATCCTGAAACCGGGTCTATCGTCTTTAGAGGAGCCTCCCGCACAGTCGTAGATCGGGAATCTTGGAGTGGACAAACCTTTAATAGCCGCTATACCGTCCGCTTTGATCCCGACCCCGGTGCTTTGCTTACCGTTAACGCGGCCTTTAAGGCAAGCGCCTTCATCATCGAGAGCGGCACCGTTTTTCAAACGGTAAATGTCAATGGAACGCCGGCAAGTTCTACGTTTTCGTTCAATACAAATGACGACTTTGGCATCGAATCCTATGGCAGTTTTATTATTCGCTCCGGCGCAGCTTTAATTTCAGAAGCCACAAGCGAATTCGGTGCAATTATACAACGCTCAGGGACCCGCTCCGCAGCGTCATTTTTGCTCGAGGAGGGAGCATCTCTTGAACTATTGGGCATCGAACCGGTCATAGAATCCGCCTCCGTGATACTTGACGGGCAAGTACGGTACCATAGCAATCAACCTACCCAGGATTTCCTTAGCCAAAGGTTTATTAGTTCACAGGCGATAAACAGGTATCATGATTTGTCTATTTCCGGCTCAGCTGCAAGGTATCTACCCTCAGTACTTGAAATCTCTGGAGACTTCGTTGTAGCTACTGGAACTTTACAAGATACCGGCAGCAGTCTGTATCTTATAGGTTCCGAGGATCAGCTTCTTGATATTGCCCTTTTAGAGCTACAAGCTTTAGAGGTAAATAAATCGGGGGGAATTCTGAGCATCAATCAACCGCTTCAGCTTATAGCAAACTTTGTTATGAGGGCTGGGATAGTCGACTTTAACCATCATAGCTTCACGATCAATGGACCTGTTGCCTCCACTTACTCTTTTGTTGATGGGTCTTGGATAAACCTTTCAGAATTGACTCTCCTGCGACTTCCTGAAGATTGGACATCAAGCAACGCGACCTTTCCCTTTTTTGATTCTTATGCCGGCGAAAAAAGGTACCTGCGTCTGCAGGGTTCCCTCCCGGACCAGAACGGAACACTGTCTATCCGCCAGATAGAATTACCGGGCGTGCAGTATGAGCCCAACCTACTTGACTCCGACAATAGTCCCATTTACTACCACCTTAATGCCTACTTTGAACTTTTGTCTACCAGTACTTCTACAGAGCCGCTTTACATCGAGATTCTCGCCAACGATATGGTGTTGGAGGATATTCAAGACCTAAGGATCTCCGGCAGCGGCGAAATTGCTCCTGGCTTTCATGCTCCCGCGTTTTTGGAGAATGATAAACTGTGGGCGGTCAGAAGAAGCTCGTTGGCTGATTTAAACTCCCGCACCTTCACATTAGCCAGTTCCGGCGTCCTAAGTGTTCTTCCCATTGGTATGAAAAACTATAAGGCAAAAAGCCATTTAGATGGGGTCCAAATAAGCTGGAAAGCAAAAGGAGCACCATTTACTCGTTTTATATTAACGAGAAGCGTGGACCCCTACATGCAGTTCTCTACTGTTGGAGCACTTAGCGCTCAGGATGACAAAACAACGTACTCAACCTACCAACTATCGGATCAGCTTCCAATAGGTGTGGCATCGGAGTGGATCTACTATCAGGTACTTGTGAAAATGGATGGCGTGCTCGTGGATCAAAGCCCTGTCTTCCGCGCCCGTAACCCCAAATTCTATCAGGATGCTTTCGAAATCTATCCGAATCCCTACAGCTCGGGCGCGCTAAACCTACGGCTGCCCGCGAGCACCTGGTCCGAGACGACAAGCCTACAGGTAATTGACGCACAGGGCTCCGTACTACTACACTTACACGATCT
>WGNT01000124.1 GCA_016124425.1 Cytophagales bacterium | reverse complement strand
GCAATTCCTCTACAACAATTGAATTTGGGACTGGGATTCTAAATCCCTTTTATCTGTAGTTCGACATTGCAAATGTCGAACAGCGGGGTCTTTCTTTGTCGCTCAATTACCGGTTCCTTTGCCAGTTCGATAGGCTGGGGCATTCGTTGTAGTTGGTTTTCAACCTCTTCCATCTTTAAGAGCGCGTTCAGTTCTTGCGAAGTGATTCAAGTCACGCACGGTTTGGCGCTTGGCGTTCGGGCGGGATTTTAGCACTCACTTTAAACGAAGCAAGGAATTCAAATATAGCAGAAATTGTTTTACGAATAATGTAAACTCGCCTGACGCAAAATCGCTATTACCTACTGGCATTAATATCCATGTTGATTTTATCTTTTGTCCTGTAGTCTAGAGGTGAAAATGGAAGAATTGTTGGTAATTTAAAAATTGAAATGTCTATATCTATAACTTCACCAAGTTTGTAGTTCTTAAAATACGTAATATTCGCAAAGGAATGAATGTTGTGATTAAAGTCAAATGTCAAAACATAACCAAATGGTGGGAATGTCAATTCACTAAGGTTAATAATTCCTAGTGTTGGAGTTGATACTACGCAATGTTTGATATATCTATATTGTCCTTCATTATTCAAGTAGGCAAAAACTCGATATCTTTCAGGTAGGTAATTACTCTTTGGGTCTCGTACAAAAGCTATAAGGTCAGGGTACGCTTGCGAATACCAATCATCATTCATTCCAATAAACATTGATAGTATTTGCTTAAGTATTCGAAGTGGTTCTTGCTTAAGGGCAATATATTTAAAATAGTCTACATTGAAATTCGTCATTACTTGAACCCCTGACTCTATCCACCTTTCATAAGCCCTAACGTAATTTTGTCCAAGGAAACTGTTACACTCTCTGCATAAAGAATAGTAACCGATTCCACCTTGCAATATTTGTCCTTTGGGTGTGTAACCAATAAAGTCTTCAATCTTAGTCCACTCTTCATGCGGAACTGAGACAAATCTAGTTGATTTGTTTAATGCAACTCGAGGTGGTATGTGTTCGTAACTCAATTCTTTATTTTGTCCGCATATTCGACATTTTCCATAATGAGTTTTTTTCTTAGTCATACAGCTGTGATTTCTTTAAGCTTGCAGGTAATCAGGTCAGACATAGGAATCGCACTCCTACTTTCCCACGGAACTCCCGATGGATCGACCGCAAATTAGAAATTTCTTCCCTATGGTTGTATCCATCTCCTGGAATCCGGCAATGGGTTGCGCTTTGGTTTTAATGTAGTCGGTCATCGCAATATTGCTTCTAGTTGTCGACCGTTTGAAACCCCAACAAGCCGGGCCCTTGGCTCCACGCTCATTACAAAAGCTTTATCATGGATTTACTTTTATTTCACCTTTCATGGCACACCTACAGAGACCGTGTCTCGGTTTTTCCATTTCGCTCACCACATCCGTGTTTCCACACCATGCAGCAAAAGGTCTTACAGTGAGCATAGCCGAATTGTGGTTTGAGGACAATGTCTGAACATCGTCTTCGGAAGGCCCTTCTTGACGCTCAATTACCGGTTCCTTTGCAAGTTCGCTCGGCTGATGCTTTCGTTGTAGTTGGTTTTCCGCCTCTTCCATCTTTAAGAGCCCATTCACTTCTTTCGAAGTGATTCAAGTCACGATCGGCGATTTCCGTGTATGAGAAGTAGCGGATTTAAAAGAACTTGACTTTCAGTTTTGCACTAACTTTTTTAAAAAGCACTGACCTTTGATTTACCACTAAACCCACTATTTCTTACACACGCTGTTGTGCTATGGTGCATTTAATTTCCAATCATTTATTTGTTCATATATCTTAGTCTGCCATTGCTTTATATCCTCCAAAACACCAATTGAAATCAGACTACAATCATTACTACTTAACTCAGAATCGGTCTCTTTGTAGAAAAGTCCTGATTTTATACTTGATTCCGAATTAGGATAAACTAAAGCCACACGTTTTGCATTATAATATTTCATATAAACATACATTTGCCGCAAATCATGTGGTGATGGATTACTCTGTTTAATGTTTTTCCACTTTGTATCCAAAACAATGCAATTGTCTTTGTCAATATTTATTACAATATCTGGTTTCATTTTTGAATTATAACCAAAAGTTGGCTTCCAAAAGTCCTTTGTGTTTTGAGCGGATACCGTACTTCCTGTCTCCTTATATTTCCGTAAGCTTGAATATACAAATCGTTCCCATAAATAATTCATATCAAACATAAGTGCAAGAACATCATTTGTTCCAACTTTAATATCAGGGTGGTAGTTTAATAATAGTAATCTAGCAATCTCAATTGAGTTTTTATATTTGCATGACTTCCTATCATAAATCATTCGATTAAAGGTCTTTTCTGAAACTCTTAAGTCCGGCATTTCAGGAAAGTCGAGCAATAAAGACGAAATTCTACTTTGCAGTTTAACGTTATTGTTGATTCTCTGTATTAATTTAAGTGACTTGAACAATATTTGATGAAAAAGATGCTCTCTGTCATATGTGGTGTAATTTACAAAGAAACGCTCTTTGTGAATTAGATTTGAATTTATATGTTTTGGGAAATGAATACTCCCTTTTAACGAACTCAAATTACCAGACGTTTTTCTGTACCTCTTTATTAATCCCCCATGTAGTAAATATTCAAGTTCACAAACGAAAAGTTCAAAATACAATTCTAATATCGAATTTGCCCGAAGGTCAAGAGACGTTGAGCTTGGTGTATGAATGTCAAATAAACCTACAGCACGAAGCATTCCAATTAAAACTTTCCTCCAATCTTTGGTTTCAAGGACTTTGTCTGCTTTTGGTAAAATCTCAACAATTGTTTTACCAACCATTATTACACCAACATATTCATTGAATTTTATCCCGTTATGAATCAGGTCAAAATATGGCACACCATTTTCACCATAAAACTGTTGTAGTGCTTTTAGTTGATTTGATGTTAAACGGGTATTCCCACGATCAATATGTATCCTATCGTGCTCAAAAACTGTTATATGTGACTGACTCTTAATCAAATCATTATCTCTTTAAAAGTATATTAATTGCTAAAGTAAAATCATCATCACTCATTTTTATAACATCTTTAAGACGATAAACTTTCCGCTCAATCAATGAACTGCTATCGTATTCATCATATTCAGCGAAAATATCTTCGTCTAACTCGTTTTGGTTATCTACTATAAAACCCTTTCCAAGAACAAGTCCAATTTTTCCAAAATCTCCATAAAAATATTCTTGAAGTAACGGGATGATTTTATTATTAAAAGCTTTCTTTAATGTCGATAGACTATTGATATTTAAAAAATAACTATGACCAATCATGTGATCTTTATCGATAAGCTTTTCAATCCTTTTATTGACTACCTTTAAAAGCTCAACTAAGTCAATTTCATTAATGAATCCATCAGAAGTTTTACCAACTGTTTTAATCAAATTGGGTTTTGGTGGCATTTCAACAAAACTAAACCTTCTGCGTAATGCAGTATCAAGTGCTTCAACACTACGGTCAGCTGTATTCATCGTACCGATTATGTATAAATTTGTTGGAATACTAAACTTTGTTTTAGAATAAGGAAGCATAACTGAAAGTCCGTTTTCTTCTCCCTCTCTTTTATCTTCTTCAATAAGCGTTATAAGTTCTCCAAATATTTGTGAGATATTCCCCCGGTTTATTTCATCAATAAAAATCGCATAGTTTTGATCAGGATCCTTTCGTGCCTTTAAACACATTTTTTTAAATATTCCATCTTCGATTTTGTAGGTTAAATCATTTTCACCCTCATTAAAATTTGGTTTAATTCCTTCTACAAAATCCTCATAAGTGAAGGATTGGTGAAATGTAACAAATTCATATCTGCGAATTTCAATATCAGAATCTTCACTAAATCCTTTTAACTCATCATGCAATTTTAATAGTTCAGGTGCTTGTTGAACGACCTCTTCGTTAACTATTTCCCAAAATTTATCATCGGTTTTGTTAAAAATTAAAGGTGAGGCCTTTTTACTAACTTTTACACTTTCACACGATTCAATTGTATGACTTTGTAATTGTCCCCAGATAGTTGGAGTTACAGTTGTTGAATTTGAAAGAGATGCTTTTAGCTTTAATAATTCATGATTAAAAATATCTGCTACTTTACTTTTTCCAATATCTAATAATACAAGTGCAATAATCTCCCACCATGACCTATCTACAACAAACGATTTTAAAAACTCGTCTCTTGAAACGGCTGATTTTCTTGAGGTAAATTTGTTAAAATAATAAGTGCTTAATTCATATGTTTTACCCGTTCCAGGAGGACCGAACAATATCACATTCAGATTCTCTGTTAAATTATCCGATATATCCTTTTGGATTTTATTAACTGAAGAAATTTTAACATTCTTAGGAGAATCGTTTAAAATGATATCAACTTCGGTTTTAAAATAATTAACTAACTCATTGTAATCAAATTCATCAGGTATTTTTGTAACACGCTCTTTTAAGAAAGTTTCATCACTATGCCGGTAAACTCCATAACTAACTTTCCCATGATGAAAGTCAAGAAAAAATTGAATACCTGTTGATTGTGATTCTTGTTCCTTATTGTAAATCGCAAACCAAAGTCTGTCGCTTCCTTGTTGCCTTGCTCCTTGAAAATCAATTACTGTTTGATTTACTTTGCCATCTAATTTAAGGTCTGTATTTAGTTGCTTAATAAAAGAATTCACAAAATCTCTAATTGGATTATGTCCATAGAATGTAATCGGCGGATAAAACAAACTAAACCATTGCTTATAAGCTCTAAACTGATTCTCCTTACCATTTCTATGTTTATCCAATAAATTTTCTAGAATCTCAACAGTTAGTGTTTCTCCGTTTTTAAGAAATTCAACAAGCTCTTTGCGTAAATCAACAATTACACCTGATCTCGATGAATAATAATCGGAACACTTTTTTAATTCACTTTTCGGAACATTGTTTAATGCTTCAACTAATTTCTCATGATTCTCATAGTAATCCTTAATCTGAGAAGAAGTCCAGCAAACCAATTGGATTCCTTGTTTTATTTCTTTTTTATCCATTCATTTTTTTATTTACGCAGTATGGTATTTTTGCATGGAGCATAATCGGGACAGGCAGTGGAATTTACTCATTATTGTTTATTGATTTCCAAATCGGTTCGTAATTTTCAATTCACCCCTACCTTCCCATAACTTGTCCCGCTTTCCCGGTAGCCGGGACAGGCTTTTCCAACCCTGCCTGCCGAATAGGTAGGTTTACCCCAGATGCGGTGTGGCCAGTATCTTCCGGACGCCCGCCACACTTATCACAGATACAACCGTAACTACCTGTTTTTCAAATCATGATTTGCTTTCTCGAGACTTCATCATTGGTTCATTTTTCCCGACGCGTCGGGACCGGCTATTCAGCTCCATTGTACATACATACAGGGAGCATTGTCCCCGTTTTTCCTTAACCGTTCACCACACCGGAGTTTCCGCCAGATGCAGCGTCTTTGATGGCTGATCTCCCGATCCATCGGGACCATCGGAGGGCCTAACTATCGGTTGCCCAATAGTCCTCCATCCATTTCCAAAGCATTCAGCCCCTAGGGGCTGATTCAAGTTACACACGTTTGGCGGTATGAAACGTTGGGGATTCCGGAGCGACTTCACTATCAAGGTACTATGAACTTTTATGCGAGAACTGAGGTTTGAATAACCACTTCGCCCCCAATGTTTTATGACCGCGTGTTGTGTGCCGTTGTTTTTTATTAATCTATCAAGTCAAATGAGTTAATAATAATCTTATTCGCTCCAGTAACATTAATTTCCTCAATTAATTCCATAAATGCATCAACAGAGACTGTTCCAAAATCTACTGTAAATCTAGTAATATGATTTTCAAAAGTAGGATATGATACGCTATGAATTGCTCCACAAAATCCGTTTTCATCAGTAGGCATTTCATCCTCTTCATCTATCCACTTTTTAGTCCAGTTTCTTAGCCAATCTATATTTTCATATTCTTTATCAATTGCGAATTCACAACCATGCCAAAAGAATGGATTTAACTCAATCGTTAATTGTCCTAATTGAAAATCTATTTGTGAATGATTTGAATAAGTGTCAGGCGACAATTCCTCAATTTTAAATTCACCATCTAACTTAATTAGGTAGTCAAGTCTTGATAGTTTAAATAGTAATCCTTCTTCTTGGCTATTTAATGCCATTAAAATCTCTTTAGCTCCTTCAGTTCTTTTATCATAAAATAGACCAAGCTGTTTTAAATACGTCTGTCTTTGATGACTAATTATTTCTTCTAGTTCCATTTTCAAGTCAAATTGTTGAAGGTGTGGAGTTTTTACAATGGCACACAACTTTTTTATTGATGAGGTATTATTTCTGTCTATTGCAACATACTGTTACCTTGAAGCAGTTCTTCCTCCTATTATCTTGAACAGTAACCGACAAAACCAACCACGTCAATTTTGAGCTATTGAAATAGACACGCTCCAAAACTACATTGCTTGTTTTTAAAGATAGGGCCTTTATTTTATGAAAAAAATACCCTGATCAGGGTATTTTTTGGGGCAGCCGGGTATAAGACCAAATCCTATCGGCAAAACTGGATATGCCCAGGTAAGACTTCGGTAAAAAAAATGAAAAAGTCATTCCCGCTTGTGGTCAGGCTAGCCGAAGAAAGATTCTAAAAAGAAAATGGATATACGTTTTTAAGTCAATTATTTTCCGGTTTACTAGCGGCGGGAAGGTTTTGATAGGGGGTGCTTACTTTTCAGCAATTAAACCTACCGATTAAATCATTACCCCTCCAACTTATCCAACGCTTTTCTGACCGAACCCGTTTCCAATAAAAGGGCTTTGGCCTCGTCGTAGTTGGACATCCCTGACCGCTCCATCAGCATCTTTACCGCCCGGTCGGTAATCTTATCGTTTATCAACAGGACGTTCACCATCTTGTTGTCTTCCACCCGCCCCAACTGCACCATCGTCGTGGTGCTGATCATATCGAAAATCATTTTTTGGGCCGTCCCGCACTTCATACGGGTGCTTCCCGTGATAAACTCCGGCCCGGTAAACACCTCAATGGGCAGATCAGCAAACGTGGCAATGGGTGAATCCGGGTTACTTACCAAGCAACCTGTAGGAATCCCCTTTTCTTTACAGGCTTTTAGCGATTCCAGCACAAAAGGCGTAGTACCGCTAGCAGAAATCCCCAGCACAAAGTCCTTGGCGGATACTTGGTGACTCTGCAACGCTCTCCAGCCTGCTTCGGTATCGTCCTCTTCCTCTTCCCTTGCTTCAATTAAATGGTCAACGCCACCGGCAAGGATGACATTCACGACTCCCTTGGGAATCCCATAGGTGGTAGGTAATTCGATGGCATCCAGAACGGAAAGTCTCCCTCCACTACCGGCACCCACATAAAACAACCTTCCCCCTTCCTTAAGCTGGGTAACAATTTTTGCGATCACCGCATTGATTTGGGGTAGGGCCGCTTCAATCGCCAGCGCCACCTTCTTATCTTCCTGATTGATACTTGCTGTAAGCTCCTCCACAGACATTTTTTCCAAATGCCTGTAGAGGGAATCCTGTTCTGTAATTTTCGTCATGTTCGGTTTAATTTGATGCTTCGGGACCGGAAATTACCCCCAAATAACGTCCCATCCAATAGGGCAAAAGCCAAATATCCCCCGCACTGCTTTCTGAGGTGCCCATTCCTCCCGCATCGAGTCCGAACCGGTTGGCATTGTGCCTTCTTATCGGCAATTCATCAGGTGGCAACACCTCGGCAGTGGTCTGCCGCCGGAAATTTTCTTCGATTAGCACAATGTCTTTACGATGGCTGTTGCTTACGGACCAGCTGACCAAATCCATGGGATATTCTTGGAGGTACCATATTGCTTCCTCCCGGTCAAAATTTTCCGGAGTTACCAAGGCTGTGAAGATATTCCACAAGCCTTCCTTCTCGGGCCTTTCGGACTCCCAATGATCGATTATGGACTCCTTATATTTCGCTTTTAACGTATCGTTAAAGGCATACCGGTACAGCCCCCAATAGCCGAGGAAATACATTTCATCATCCGAATGGTTCCAGGATTCCGAGAGCATTTCTGCCCATTCGTCCGTCCCCTCCTCCGCCTTGCCAATTTGTTCCATAGGCACCATCATATTCTCTAGGTAGCCATGTTCTTCCATCAGCTCAAAGGCCTTGGTTTTATAAATCTCCTTTTGGGTAAAATGGTAGGCAGTCTGCAACATAGCCGTGATATTGGACGAATTAAGTTTTCGGTCGCCCACCATGCGTGGGAAATTATTCACATAGTCCGGATGCCACTTGCCCCAAAGGGTGGGCTTTCCGTCGTAATCAATCAGATACCAGTCATTGTCCACGATATGTTGCATCAGTGCATCTATCAGACGTACCGCCTGATCTTTCAACTCCTTGTCCTCCACCAACTCAGCGACCACCCCAAAGACAAAAATATGTCCAATGGCTTCGTCACTACTTGTCGTGGCCTTCCAGTCCCATTCCGGATGACTGGCATGTTGCCAGCGGTCCGGATCAGAAAGCTGGTCTATATATCCCCTACGGGCAAAAGATCTGGAAGGGAACCCTTCTATGGGATTGATGGTGTATAGTCGTTCCATGGCATCCATGGATTCACGGATGTTTTGCAGGGCTTCGGCTTCTCCCGTTACCGCATAGCGGAAGGCCTCTCCTCCGAGGTACATTGATGTCCACAAGCCGTCGTTATCTGAGTCGCCCAGGCGTCCGGTGTTGAAATTCCCCTTTTCCATACCAACTAAGGTGGCATTAAAGCCATATCGGATATGGCGCTCCCGAACCTGCTTGTCAAAATACTCAGCCTTTTGCTGTAGCGTATGTTCGAAGAACTCCAGTTTACCTAATCCTTTATCTGTCAATACCAACACATCGGCATCTTTGCCCGGGGCTAAGTGCTTCACCACATCTCCAGGAAGCCAGCGTTCGCCGAAATAGTAGTTAAATTTTCCATCGGCCTTTTTCATAAATGCCCCTTTTTCGGAGCCGAACCACAGGTTTCCGTGGATTTCCGCAACAGACGTGAGGACGGGCCAAGGCAGCTTGTTTTGCCGATCGCCCACTTGCTGTAGGGTGGCTGCACTCAGGGTGAGGTACCCGTCATTGGTGCCGATAATTAGGTTCTTCCCTTCTTCTGCGAGCGCAAAGCTGGTAAAACCAGATCCGGCAAACCCTTCTTGAATGGTATCTGCACCAACCTGATAGCTGTAGACCTTTTCTGAAGTGAGGATAAAAAACCGGTCGCTTGCACCATCATAGCTAAGGTCCACTATGGTTCCGCTTGGAATTGTTCCTTTCCAAACCAAACTGGAATCCGCCAGATAGGCCACTTGGGTTCCGTCAGAAACCAAGAAAGAAAAATCCTTTCCTGCCTTAAAAATGCTTGCTTCTGGAAGACCATGAGGCACATAAACCGCGCCTGCCCATGCATTACTCAGTACGGCCTTATCATCCAGATAGACAAACTGATCCTGAAAGGTATCCATGTCCTTGATGTTTTTGTCCTTCATCGGGAGGTAGGTCCGGTCATTGACCATGGTGCCTGGGTAGAGAAATTGGCCGTCATGCGGACGGAATAATCCTTGGTCAGAAAGCACCTGTAAGGTGCCGTTTCTATCCGCAAAGGCCTTTTCAAGGGTTATACCGGCCTCTTCAAAGTAATATTTCACACTAAGCTCCTGTAAGAACGGGGTGTCCACGTGGATGGATTTTTCTGTTCCCTGACCTTGATCTTTTGGACTGCTACAGGAAAATGCAGCAACTAGAGCTACGGCTACCGAGCAGCTGATAATTATTTTCTTCATGATTGATACGGGTGATGGTAAAATACAGCATTTTAGATTGCTAAAGAAATTGTCCGCCACGACCAGAGGCCATAGGCGGACAATACTTCCTAACCTAACTAATGATGTTGGTGGCGTTAATCCTTCCAACTCGTGTGTAATACCGCTATAGGAAGGATTCGTACTATTTGAATGGGAAAAAATGTAACGGATTTGTAATTGACTTTTTTTGGGGAAATAGGTTATGCCCGCGGAACCTGTTCCAGCCTTTCGGGACTAGACTTCAAGCCTCACATAAAGCTATTTTAGTCGGTTATATGATTGAAGAATTTAGCATTTTCAAACAAAGATTCAATTATGATTGAAACTTCTGTAAATCGGAAATTTGGTAATCTACTGGAAATACCCGATAACTTTCCCAAATATGTTGTGACAATGGACGAAGTGACCGATACAACCACACCTAAGGGAATTAATCGAATGCATGTTAAAGATTTCTGTTTAAAAATGGTCTGACTGCCTATTTGTCCTCAGCCATTGCAAATGGCATTTAAGGAATTCCGATTCCAATGGAGATTGCTGATAGAAAGGTGTAGTGGATACTATACCTAGAAAAGGTTTGCCATTTTCATCCGAACCCCTTATCTAATGCAATAAGGCAGTTTTAGATCCGGAATAATACGCTTTTATTGATGAATTACTGAAGAGCTTTGCTAAGGACTCAGGCTCCAATTTTACATCCATACCTCCTTCAATCAGGGATTCAAAGGGAATTCCTAAATATCTATTTAACAAAACTATCATTTTAAGGGTCAACGCGCGCTTCCCATTCAATATCTCCGACACTCTAGTTTTTCCTCCCAATAGTGGCGCTAAATCCACTTGCTTTAAATCCATCTGATCCATTCGAAATTTAATTGCTTCTATTGGATCCGGCGCATCAACTGGATAGTGTTCTTGTTCATATTTTTCCACGAGCAATGAAAGGAGCTCTAATTCTTCACCCACTGGACTATGAGGCTCAATAGCCTTTTCCGTACTGTGAATCAATGTGTAAATTCGATCACAAGCCTCCTCATATTCCTGTTCTGTCTTAAGTATTTTGATCTTCATATCGTATTTTGGTTGCGTCAATTTTATCATATGCTGCATGAGTTCCAAACCAAATAACAAAAACTATCTTTAATTTGTATTCTACATCAACGATCAATCGAAAGTCGTTGCCTTTTATATTGAAAACTACTCTCTTTGAACCTATGATACTGGCATTGCCATATTTCTCTTTTAACTCATTGGAGTTTTTCCAAGAGGAAGCCCTGACTTCATAAATCCAAGCCTTCAAAGATTCTTCTGCCTTACGGTCGTTGCTCTGCTTGCAATACTCAGTCAGCGTTTTCTCTTTAATGATTCCCATACGATTCAAAGGTAACAAAAGTTACCTTATTTGGTAACTGTTTACACCTTAATTTTGAGAATGAATTCCAAAGCCTCGTTTTAAAAAATCTAAAACAATGCCTTAGTGGTTTCCAGCCCTATTCCCTATTTAACTTGAAATGTACGATAGAGATTAAATCTATACGAGTATATTAATTTTAGCAGATGAATGCATAAAGACATCAGCTAAAATCAGCGAGATCTAAAGGACATCCTTCAGGTTTATGATTTTTTACACAAAACCTACTCCTTATACCTCAAAATCTTCTTAGGATTTACCACGATATATTTTATCGACTTTTCATTTTTATCCTGATGGAAGGAATAGGTCAAATGCAGGTTGCCTCTGCGGTCTTCGATTAAGCTGGGGTAACTGTGTCCACCTTTATCTTTATCCCCGTCCTCCAGGTAAACTTTCCATTTCCAGGTTTCTCCCTCATCATCCGACAGATAAAGGGCTACCCTGTACCTGCCATCGTCCACATCGTTTCCTAAAAATGCCCAATGACCAGATTTTAGCACGTGCAATTCCACGCTTGCTGTATTGGGAATGTCTGTTTTTTCTGTGGCAGACCAAGTATAGCCCTGATCTTTGGATATGCTTTTGTGTACCCGGGAAGGGGCGTCTCCACTATCCCGCATATAGGCTATGATGTCTCCATTTTCCCTTCTTGCTAATGCGGGCTGAATCGGCCCTCTTCCTACGATGGGTAAACTTGGCGTCCAGGTAGTTCCGTCGTCGTCCGAAATCGCTGCCATAGAGAAATTAAATCCATCGGAATAAAGCGGTAACAAAATCCTGCCCGTCGGCAAAATCAGGGGTTTGATCCGGGTCATCCAACCAATACTGCTTTTTTTGCTGTCACTGCTTGCTTCAATAATCATATCATCGTAGGAAGGCGCATATTCGGCCCAGCCCAATTGACTATCGGGAAGCTCCTTAAAACGCAGCTTAACTTCCTCCTCAAATTCCGGCCCGGGCTTTAGAAAGATATTATCCTGCCAATCCCAAATCGGCGCGCCGGCGTTGTCATAGCTGGTAGAAGTTCGCACCCTGAGTATCGATTGCTCCCAACGATTTGCCAGCACAGCAATCCACACCAAAAATAGTTTGCCCTCCTCATTTAGGAATAGCACCGGATTACAATCCGGAAGATGGGGAGTATCTGCCATCAAAAAAGGGCTTCCCCATTGGTTGTCCCGTTTTCTAAGGCGTGATCCCATAATACGGACATCGTCTGCCGTGCGCTCCCCGGAACCCTGAAACCAAGCTGCAAGGAAATCCCCATTTGGCAACTCTACCAATGTACTTCCATGCACATGCTCTCCCTGAATGGGAAATAGCAACATTTCATCCTCAACTACCTCCTCTTTAGGAACAATCTGGCCAAATGAACCTACTGCGGTAAAAAATGCCAGTAAAAAATATAAACTACGTCGTTTCATAAGCTTGATTTGGTATGTGTCGGGGTTTCTGTAATGGAATCTATAAGGAGCGGCAAATCACTTCACGGCCTTTCTCCGCTCCATCACTTCTTTCCACGTGGTGAGCAATATTCCTTCTTGGTCAATAAAGGCTTTCAAATCGGGATCTATCATTGCTAACATGTCCGCATAGCGGGAACCGCCGGAACCGCTAATCCTCCCGAAAACGTCATTATCGCCATTGCTGTGGACAATGATCATCGCCAGCCCCGGCTCCATCTCGTTTAAGACTTCTTTAAATTGCTCGGTTTTATACTTTCCCCATTCTTCAGGAGTAGGATTCCCATCCGGCTTCCAATTGCCGCTTACGGAATGTAAGTCATCCAGAACGGGTAGGCCAAGCCCCCAGATTTTCTGTCCGATAGCCGGTGCCTGAACCATCAGGTCGTTTTTTGGAAGCTCCATACCGGGGGTATACTTGCCCTCCTTTTTCAGGCGTTTAATAACGTTATCATTCATAGA
Source organism: Cytophagales bacterium (assembly GCA_016124425.1). Classification (GTDB taxonomy): domain Bacteria; phylum Bacteroidota; class Bacteroidia; order Cytophagales; family Cyclobacteriaceae; genus Lunatibacter. The sequence goes on along the minus strand of WGNT01000124.1, from coordinate 18,224 downwards.
CATTCCCAAAAGTTTAAGGCTAGTGCCTCCTGGAAACATCACCGGGATTCCGTATTCAGCTCCTACTTTGATGTAGCGTTCCAAAAAAGGAGGGTGGTAAAACAAGGTTCCCATGTGGCTATCCAAGTGCGTAGGCTTCAGGCCCATGGCCATTGCACGATCTATCTGCGCACGTATCTCGGTTTCAATTTCGTCCGGGGAGGCATGTTCGACCACTTCCTGTACCGAATGCCACAAGGCTCCCTCCTCGTCAATCAGTGTCGGTACAACCTCTCTGCCTGCGACAGGATGCCAACGGTATGAACCCCACTCCGATGTCAAGGTGAGGTGAATGCCAGCATCCATAGGTTCGGTCAACGCGTACTTGGTAAACGCCGCAGACCAAGGGCAAGGCATCATGATACTGCATGAAGTAGCCACTCCCTCTTCAATCGACCTGATGGTGCCGGTATTAGATTCATACGACATCCCTGCATCATCCACATGGAAGATTACTACTTTCGTGCCAGAAGGGTAACCTAGCTTCTCGGCATAGGTCTGGGAATTTTGGGCGACACTCATCGTTGATATCCCCAAAGCAAACAGTAATACACTGCAATATTTACTCATTTTAACTGAAATAACGTTTACCTAAATTTAAAGCGATCTTTCGATCTCCCCTTTCCAGAACGCTATGCGCTGCCTATTCCATGTATAACAGGCCACTAATTTTCCGTCTTCATAGAATATAGCCGGGTAGGATAGCTCATCGTCTTCATTTTCACCCTTCTCAATATCAAATTTAACAGGCCAGGTTTTTCCGTTGTCTTCCGAAATGGCAACGGTAATAGGATAGCGTTTGCCCCAATTGCCGGAAACCGGATTGAATATCAATGCAATTTTTTCCCCTCCAAGCGGGGCGATATCGATCCCACTGTTATTGTTTGGAAGATCGGTCTTTTCTATTTTGGACCAGGTTTTTCCATAATCCTCCGAATCACTTCGACAGATTTGACCGGTGGAGCTTCTCATCAGCATATGAACATGGCCGGGTTTGGATTCCCATAGCGCAGGCTGGATGACGCCTTCGCCGGTGATCTGATTTCTGTCAAGGGCTAGTTTGTCTGTAGCCGTCCAGGTCTTTCCTCCGTCTTCACTTCTATCGATAATCACGTCCCAAACCCTGTTATCTTCCAGCGAGGCCGGCGCAAGCCAGGTTCCATTCGACAACACCAACATATGATTTCTTACCGGGCCACGGCCTCCCGTGTCACCCGGTACCAGTTCTTTGGCCTCAGACCAGGTTTTTCCCTTGTCTTCCGAATATTGAACCCACGTTTCCCAGTCATCGATTTCTTTCCCTACTTTGAAATAGAGGTACATTTTACCGTCTGGGGCATTAAAAAGTACCGGATTCCAGTGGGGATCATTACGGACTTTGGCGGCCAATTTTGGCTCCGACCAATCATTCAACTTCCCTTGTGAAATCCAAATCCCCACATCATCATGTTTTTCATAAGATCCCGCAAACCAAGACACCATATAGGTACCGTCACCGACGGGGGCAATCGTGGAAGCATGACATTGCGCAAAAGGTCGATCATCTCCGAAAATATGTTCGTACTCCAGGGTTTTGATTCCTGTAATCGGTGTATCCACTTGGGTCTCCCCAGCTTGGGCGGTTTCCGAACTGGAATTTCCACAGGAGGTGGTAGTCAAAAGCATCGCCGTGACTGGTATTAGCAATAGGGATTTTCTCATACGTGAAAGCTACTTTATAAGCGGATTTGGTGGATACGAATCGATGACGTTACCGTCTTCATCAATGGAAAGGATGTTATAAGCGCTCCCTTGAAGCGTCACCAAAGTGAATGCCCGTACAGAGATGGCCTTATCCAGATACCAGGTAGTTGCTGGATCATGGACTTCTCTTGGGGTGGTACCCCAGGAACCGTCTCCAATATATACCACCCCATCTTTATCAACCTGATTATTTTTAATTGGAAAGGTTCTTTTATAAGCATGGTCATGATTTTCAAACACTAGCTTCACCCCTGCTTTTTCGATTAAAGGCAGCCAATGTTCCCTTACCCGGGCCTGTGTGGTTCCATTAAAGTCCCTCACGGAAGGATAAGCCGGAACATGGTGCATGGTGATGATTTGCGTTACATCATCCCGCACGGCTAGTTCACGCTTAAACCAATCTGTCTGTGGACCTATGATCGGATTGGAATGGTCGGAATCCAGCAGGAAGAAACTGAAATACTTCCCAAAGTCCAACACCCCATAACCGGGCTGTCCAGGGAAGGCAAATAAACCATAATAAAACGGCGCCATTTTCGCGCGGTTTTCATCATTGTAAACGATTTCTTCCCCTTCTTCAAATACGCCCTTTCTTACTTCATGATTACCAATTCCCAAAACAAGCGGAATAATACGGCCATCTTCTCGAATTAAGGTATTCTTTACCGCATCAAACCACTGATACCATCTTTTGACATTCTTTGGGTCTCCATTGGCATAGGCGAGATCCCCTCCGATTACGGCAAAATGGGGGTCATACTTGGCCACTTGGCTGTTGGTCTTTTCCATAAATGCCTGATCATGCATGGAGTCTCCGCCAATGGCTATTCGAATGGCTTCTTTGGAAATATCCGCAGGCATCGTATTAAAATAATATACCTTGTCTCTTTTTCCAAACTTGATGCTGTAAGATGTTCCTGGCTTTAAACCCGAAAGCGCCACCCGGTGGATATACCGCTCGGAATGGGGGAAGGGATGAACATGGCTTGTGTGTGGTGCCCATGTGCCAGAACCTTTTTCCGAAACATGTAGTACCTCGGCGGTCGAAGCTTCAAGGTGCCAATCCACCACCATCGTGGTCAGGGGGTCTTCTTTCCACGTTAAAAAGATTCCTGTAGGATCCTGTTGTGCAAGCGCTGAAGAGACAGTGAATGCTGCTAGAAAGAAGACTAATATAAAATAATTCGCACGCTGCGAAATATCTGATTGATTATTTTTCATACTGTGCTATTTTGGTGTTATCCCATTTCCGTAATGGCAATAAACGGTATTAAATCTGTTACCTGAAAAGCTATAGCTACCCCCTTCGAAAGGCTTACCAAGCATAGGCCATCGCTGGTACATGCGTGGCATTAAGCATGAAATTATGCAATTTGTAATTCTCAATAAACGCCGGTAGATGTTCACTGCCGGGACCATACATCGCTAGCTCTACGTGGTCACTCGAATGCCCCGTTCCAGCCCAACCTATTCCAGTGTAAGGCATTTGAATTTCAGAGAGTAGCTTTAAGGGTATTTTCCCAGTGTCATATAATCCCTCTTTATTAACTACCTGATAGTTTTTCAAGATCGCGGTAGCTTCTTCCGCTTTGATGGTAATCCCTTGGTAAGCGTTTATCAGATCAACTACCTGTGCCGGTTTATTGTCGCCACTGAGTTGCTTGAGGACCCATTCATTCGACCGGGTAGCTGTAAAAAGGGTGCCAAATTTCCCTTTTACCCCTCCATCAAATAGGCCAGGATTGGCATTCCCATGGTCTGTGGTCATGATAACCAGCGTTTCACCGTCTTTGGCAGCAAAGTCCAAGGCAATGCCTACGGCTTCGTCAAAATCAATTTGGTCATAGATAAGTGCAGGAGCGTCATTGGCATGGGCAGCCCAATCCACCTTTCCCCCTTCGATCTGCATGGCAAAGCCTTTGGGGTTCTTGCTTAGGATTTCAATGGCCTTCTTCACCATTTCACCTAAGGAAGGAACTTTCATTTTTACCTCAGGATCATTTTCGCGATCGATGGCAAAGGGTAAGCCTCCCTCGGAGAAAATACCCAAAAGTGGCACGTCCCCTTGTACCTTCATCAGTTCGTCCCTGGTTTTAGCCACAGTAAAACCCGCTGCCTTATATGCTTGATACAGGTCTTTTTTGTCTTCCCTAAGGCTGGCGTTAAAGAGTTCATCGCCGCCTCCCATCATGACCTCAAATCGTAGGTCCTTGTACTTTTCCGCGATCACTGGCATGGCGTTCCTGCTTTTTTCATTCACGCAAAAAGAGGCAGGAGTGGCGTGGGTAATTTGTACGGAGGTCACGCAGCCTACAGATTTTCCAGCAGCCTTAAATTTCTGCAAGATGGGCATAGGTTCTTCGCCGTTAGGACCAATATTGAGTGATCCATTAGGTACACGCATTCCACCGCCCCATGAACTTCCAGCTGCCGCCGAATCCGTCACAATAGAGTTTGATGATGCCGTTTCCATTAGCGCCCGCTTCATCACATTCCCCTGATAGGCCCCAATCCAGCGGCTTCGTCGGCCTTCCTTTTGCTTTAGCAACAAATCCGCCATATTTAGGGTCCCAGTACTCATCCCGTCGCTGACAAGAAAAATAACATTTTTTGCCGCTTTCCGGAAGGGCATATCAGCATTTCCCGCAAATGCAGCCCCGGTACCAAGGGCCGTTGCGCCAAGTGAGGCAAACATTCCCTTCCTAAAGAAATCTCTTCTCTTCATAATTGTTGTTAGATATAATTTTTATACCAAAATTAGATTTTGTTGACCAAACTAGTAAAAGCTTAAAGTTATCATTTTGTGACGAATGAGAGTTGACCATTGGTGGAAATACCAATCGGATAGAAAATCACCTCCACTAGATACGGCTTTAGACTGACTTCCCTCGCTCTATTAGCCCAGTTTTAGATTCTTTTCTATTACTATACCATATTCGAGGAATTTGGACCATCCCGAAAAATCCAAAAAACGAATAGTCTAAATACCCCTTTCCAAGTATAAAATGAGGCAGTCATCAGCGACAAAGTGCCGGAGTTAGTAGCCGATGACGTATTTCGGTCTGATAGTAAAGAAGTTATACTTCATTCGGTTGCTAAACATCGTTAGTATAAATATATTTGCACCGGTATTTTTAATGATAATTTCACCTATATAGCGTAAAATGAACATAGGAATTGATTTAGGAGGAACAAAAATCCAAGTCGGTATTGAAAAAGACGGTGAAATTATTCATCAAACCAAAGCACTACTGAAAGAAAAGGACAGTCTTTCTTCAACACTTGATCAGGTCATTCAATTTATCAGACCCTACATTAAATATAAAGTGGATGGAATAGGAATTGGGGTACCTTCAGTGGTTGATATCGAGCGGGGCATTGTCTACAATGTGACCAATATTCCCGCATGGAAAAAGGTAGCGTTGAAAGATATTTTGGAAAAAGAGTTTGGTCTGCCCGTGTTCGTCAACAACGATGTTAATTGCTTTGTCATTGGCGAGCATAAGTTTGGCGCTGGGAAACCATACAGCAGCTTGGTCGGCATGTCCATAGGAACGGGGTTGGGATCAGGTATCATTATTAGAAACAAATTGTTTGCTGGCGTTAATTGTGGTGCGGGCGAAATCGGACTTTTGCCGTACAAAGACAAAAACATCGAATTCTACGCTAGTGGAAACTTTTTTAGCAGCTTTTATGCCACCACGGCTCTTGATGCCTACAAGTTGGCAAGTCTTGGTGATGCAGAGGCACTTCGTCAGTGGAGGGAATTTGGATACCACTTGGGTGTAGCTGTCCAAGTAGTATTGTACACATACGATCCGCAAGCGATTATATTAGGAGGATCCATTGCCAAAGCGTACGCCTTTTTCAAAGATAGCATGGAAGAAAGTTTTTCGGATTTTATTTACCCGGAATCCATTAAACGGTTGAAAATCTTAGTGTCAAAAAATGAAAATATTGCCCTTCTTGGTGCGGCTGCGTTAGTGGATTTATCGATGGAACATGTGAGTGGTGTTGTAAAATCACTTTAAAACAAGCATCTTTCTGAGATAAAGTAGGGAACCTGTTGCGTTGCCAAATCTCCACCTATATCCTATTGCATCTTGCATTTGCTTATATGAACGAAAACTACCAATGAAACCGAACAACCTGATCGTTGCCCTAATTCTTTTGATCTTCTTTGTCATTTCCTTTCTCACCAACATCCTTGGACCGATCATCCCGGACATCATCGATAGCTTTACGCTGAGCATTGGATTAGCGGGGTTTTTACCGTTTTCGTTTTTTGTGGCCTATGCCGTGATGTCAATCCCTTCTGGGATTCTCGTAGAAAAGTACCGGGAAAAAAGGATGTTGATTGTGGCTTTTTTGATGGCTTTCTCCGGTGCGTTACTGTTTGCCCTTATACCTAGTTTTGGAATAGCGCTATCTTCGCTCTTTATCATTGGAATAGGAATGGCTATTCTACAGGTAGTAATAAACCCTTTGCTCCGGACTGCTGGGGGAGATCAGCATTTTGCGTTCAATTCAGTACTCGGTCAGTTGGCCTTCGGAGCTGCGAGTTTTCTCAGTCCGTTGCTTTATAGCTATTTGGTGACAAACATGCATACTGAAGATAGCTCCATCTTGATTCAAACGCTCAACGGATTGGTTCCCGAAGACCTCAAATGGGTATCCCTGTATTGGGTGTTTGCTGTAACGTCATTTTTGATGGTGATCATCATACTACTGGCGAAATTCCCAACTGTCGAATTGAAAGCTGATGAGAAAATTGACGCAGGATCGTCATTGAAAGAGCTACTCGCGGACAGGATGGTATGGCTTTATTTTATTGGCATCTTTTGCTACGTAGGCACCGAACAAGGGATCGCGAACTGGACATCAAAGTTTTTGCAGGATTATCATGGAGTAGACCCGTCTACAACCGGGGCCTCTGTAATTTCCTATTTTTGGGGCTTGCTTACGCTAGGTTGTTTGCTGGGACTGGTATTGCTCAAGTTCTTTGACAGTAGAAAAGTACTTATTTTCTTTACCGCTGGCGCGATGATCGCTTTGTTGGCTGCTTTATTCGGTACAGCCCAAATTGCCATTATTTCTTTTCCTCTGACTGGCTTTTTCGCTTCGGTGATGTGGTCGATTATTTTCTCTTTGGCACTTAATTCCGTCTCAAAACATCACGGTACCTTCTCTGGAATTCTGTGTACGGGAATCGCCGGTGGTGCGGTCGTACCGCTACTTGTAGGCGGAATAGCCGAACTTGTAGGATTAAAACTTGCCATGTTCTTTCTATTCATTACATTGGGATATGTATTGAGTATAGGCATTTGGGCAAAGCCACTTGTGACCAATGCCACTGTCAAAAATATTAGAGACATCTTTAACTAAAAGAAAAACCCAAAGCCATGTATAAGATTATCTTGTTATTGGATTTTGCGGAGGAATACAGCAAAAGTTTACTGAAGGGAATTTCCAAATATTCAGCCGAACACGGTCCGTGGACCTATTGCCGAATGCCCCTTTATTACCGTGAGACAATCGGCATAGAAGGGATATTGGATTGGGCGAAAGATTGGGGTGCCGATGGCATCATCGGTCAGCTCTACAACGAAATGGATATCAAGAAAATCCTTGATTCCAAAATCCCGATTATCGCCCAAGACTTCAAGGAAAGGTTCAAAGAGCTGCCTAACATCACAGGCTCATATCGGGAAGCCGGGTTAATGGGAGCATCATATTTTTTACAGAAGGGATTTAAGAATTTTGCGTTCTATGGCTTCAACGACATTGTTTGGTCTAGGGAGCGGGCGGAAGGCTACGAAGCAAAAATCCAGTCTATGGGATACAAGGTTCATTATTTTGAGCACCGTAAATCCCGTTCTACGGATTTGTGGTACTTCAAAAGCAATTCGCTAAGCAAGTGGCTTCTTTCATTGCCGAAACCAATTGCACTGATGACCTGCGACGACAATCAGGGCCTTCACATTACGGAAGCATGTAAACAGAATAAAATCCGGATCCCAGAAGAGGTCGCTGTATTAGGGGTAGATAACGATGAGATGCTCTGTGAACTTTCTGACCCTCCACTATCCAGTATAGGACTTGATATCGAAAAAGGAGGATATGATACCGCCAAGCTGATGGAACATATGATCAAACACGGGCACGATGATCATTATGATATTTTTGTAAAACCTACTCAGATAATCACCCGACAGTCCACCGATATCTATGCCACAAACGACGATTACATTGCTTCGACACTAAAGTACATCCATAAAAACATCGAGAAAAACCTTCAGGTCGATGAAGTTGTAAAGCAAGTCCCTTTGTCCCGCAGAACCTTGGAAAAACGGTTTCTACAAATCACCGGGTATCCAATTTACAAATACATCTTTAAGCTACGCATTGAAAAATTCACTCAGCGGCTACTTGAAACGGATCAAACCATTTTTGAAATCGCCATGGACTTGGGTCTGAACGACAGTAAGAACATCGCCCGTCAGTTCAAACAGGTCAAGGGGTGCAATCCTATTGAGTATAGAAAGCAATATTTGGCGGGAAAATAGCCCAACCTACCACATCCCGATTTTTTTCCCAAAAAGCCATTACCCGGACCGTTCAACCAAATTTCGGTACGATCTCCGGAATACTTTCCAAATTAGGTAGTACATACGCCAAAACTAGCGTATATACAGGAAGTATATTGGCCATAGTGGCTACTTCAGCAAATTTCACCGAAACAAAAAACTCGCACTGCCATCATGAAGCACCTTACAAAAGAAACACTATTTTCGATGATAATCGCCGGCATGAGCTTAGCCACCGCATGGGCAATCCGGGGACAGTTTGGGCATGAACAGGGGGCGGCTTGGGCCGGCGGTATCGGCAGTCTGTCCATCATTCTATTGGCCAAGCGGTCCGAATGGTACACCAAAGCAGTTAAAGCCGCATTTGCCGGCGCCGTAGGGTGGGGGCTTGGCGGCATGATGAGCTATGGAGCGGTAGTCGGCTATGGGCGTGGGGTAGAGTTTGTCAATGTGTATTACGGGTTATTGATGCTTTTGGTAATCGGCGGACTATACGGCTTTATAGGCGGCGGCATGTTTGGCCTGGTCTTGGCAGACCACAAGGCTAACAAGATAAAATGGCATCAGGTAGTTGCCGAGATGACGGTGGGGGGATTGATATTCTACTTTTTCATCATCGAGCAACTTGGGATCTTGATGACACCTCCCCGCTCGGAAGCTTGGGGGGTTTGCGCCGGTATAGGCTTGGCACTTTTGTATTATATGGCCCGAACGAGACAACATGCGGCGTTACGCGTGGCTGTTTTCGCCGGATTGGGCGGGGGATTTGGCTTTGCTTTTGGAAACTTCCTTCAGGTATTGGGGAACACCGCCCAGGTGCCTTTCAATATGTGGAACGTAATGGAGTATTCCCTTGGGTTCTTTGGGGGAGTAGGGATGGCCTATGGAACCTTTACTTCTAGCTGGCCAAAAAAAGAGGCCATTCGGCTACGGAATTCTAACCTTTTGCTACCCCTAATCGGCTTGGTGTTGTTAATTCCCTTCTTCGTGTGGCAGCAGTCGTTTATTATGAAGGATCTAATGCCGACTATGGAGCGACTGCAAGTAGAAGACCCCTCAAGCCTCATCAGGCTAGTGCAGTGGGTAGTATTTTTTCTATTTGCAATTCCGGCTCTTTTCTGGCTCCGCCAATTTGCTACGTTCAAATCCTCCGGTATAGAGGCCATTAAGCGAACTCCTATAAAGCACCTCTTTTGGGGATACTTTGGAATATATATCCTGTTTACCATCTTCATTACAGGCAGCTTCTTGAGCTTTTACAGAATCGAGCAGTTTCTGTACATCGTCAATTTCATCCTTATTGTGTGGGCATTGCCAAAGGTGAAGCCCACGTTCGCTGAGCGCCCAATTGCTCCTGTAAAATGGGCCTACATGCTCTTGGCCGTCATTCTACTAATCGCGGTATTCACCCTAATCGCGATCAACTCCCACGGAGAGGTACCCAATATGAACCGCAGATTTGAACTTTAACGCTAGTTAGATAGGAGCCGGAGATTATTTTCTGGCTCTTATTAGTTGTATTCTGTCGTAGGCGGAATTTGGTTAACGAGCGTATTGGTCCCATCCGGTCGCTTATGTAGCTCGATTGCATCATAAACTTCACCGTTAATGGTATCATGGGACACCATGAGCAATTCACTTTGGATATCAACTGAAAGAATCTTTTCCAAAAAGAATGTACCCGGTTTGGCTGCTACCCTTTGCAAGGTTCTATGTGGGTAATCTATAGACGTTCGCTATTTTACGTTTAGCGCTGCAAGTGGTTCCTCAGAAGGGTTAGGGATAATTCTATCGGAGGTTTGGCTTGGGAGGTAGGTGTTTTGTAGTTCAGATAATCCATAAAAGTCTTAAAAAAGAAAAGCCCCGGTTTTTGAAAACCGGGGCTAATCATTATATTTCAAAGGGAATTACCAAGGCTTGCCAGTACCTTGAATTAACCAAGGCTTGGACCATTGGTTATTTGCACCCCTACCTGCGGCGAAAGTCACTTCTAACCTACTAATCGCGTTGTTTACGTTATTACTGTTAAAGTTTATTTCATTATTGCCATAAGTAAAACGAACTGGTAAGACTGGTTCTGCGGAAGCTTCCCCTGGAACAAGGGCAGGAAGGCCTGTTCTTCGGAAATCGAACCATGACTCAGAGGCGGTCGTCCAAGAAGCAATCCATTTCTGCTCAATAATTTGTTCGAGAGAACCATTATAAGCTACACCAGGCTTTGCAATATAATCATCATAGCTTGAACCAACGCCCCAAGTATCGAGCGATAGCTTTACAGCTTTATTATAATGGGTTTGCGCATTTCCGACATTCCAACCTCGTTGGGCCGCTTCTGCCAAAATAAAATGAACTTCGGCTGCCGATATAATCCGTGCTTTAAGGATTCCGCCACTTCTACCTCTATAATGGTCGGAAAGCTGCGAAACATGCTGATTTTCTAGTTGCTGCCCTTCCGTAGGGTTTAGGTTATGCGCACTAGGGTTTTCCAAAGCAGGGGGTACGCCTACATAGGTTCCAGTATCCAATTGACGACCCAACAAGGCTGGATTATAATGACGCGTATACACATTTCCGGCTGCAATACGCTGCACATAATCAGCATCATTAAAGGAAACACGTCCTTGAAGGATTACGCCATTTTCTCTAATAAACGGATCAATTGCCGTAGTTAGCGTCGGGTCTTCAACCCACTTACAATGAACTGGTCTAAACCAGACCGGTACCCGTGGATCTTCAATTTCCAACATTCTGTTGATCAATGTTGTTGTAGGCTTAATTCTTCTAAAACCTGAGCCTGCATCAAAATCAGTAGCACTCGGCCACGAATCGGCCGCAGACGCGCCGATATAGTTCATGACAACGTCTTCGTCCGCTGAGGATAGAAACACACCTGTCCGAAAGACTTCTTCGATACCTGCTTTGGCCAAATCAGGCTTTTTCGCAGAGAGTCTCATGTAGTATCTCAAGAGCAACGAATTGGCAAATTTGTGCCATCTCTGAACATTGCCACCAAAATAAAGGTCATACTGAGGGATAATCCCTGCGTTACTTCCCGAGGAGAAAATTTGCGAGGCAGCTTTTAAATCGTTGATTACCCCGTCATAGATGACTTCTTGACTATCAAAGGCCGGAAATTCGTTTTCTAGACCAGGCTGATCGCCTCGAAGAGCCATAGTGTAAGGTGCATCTCCCCATAAGTCTGTAACTGTACCAAATATAAATGACTTCATGGTCAATGCTATGCCTTTATGAAAGTCTAAGCCTGTAGCCTCTGCTCTTTCCATAATAAACCGATTGTTCCTGAGTAGATCATACCATCCATTCCAATCTTGTAGACCCCATTCATACTGATTGTGTCCGGTAAACCAGCCATCTTTCTGCGTGTGTTGCACGGTCCCAGCCAAATCCCCGTACCCTAAGTTGTTAATATTTAATGCCGCCTGTCTCATTACAGCGGGCAACAACAAATTGGGATTTGCGGTTGTAGGAGAAATCCCATTGGGATTTTCGTTTATTTCGTCCAGGCTATCGCATGAGATTGCTCCGAGCAACACAAATGCGATAACGAACTTATAAAGTGAATTAACTATTTTCATCTTTTTCAAATTTATTATTTTTTGTAAACAAGCCTAGGTTACAACGTCAAGTTTAGCTTAAATCCAACAGGAACCGTCCAAGGCATAACATTTTGCAGTTCAATACCCTGGCGAAATATATTTGCAGTATCACCTTGTCTGCTCGCGTTGATCATAAAAGCACGTTCAGGATCAATTCCGATATTGGCGGCGGTCCAAATGATAATGTTTCTCGTAAATACAGATACATTCGCATTTCTTATTCCCTTTATGCCAGGCAAATCATATCCAAGAGACAATTCTCTCAACTTAATAAAAGATGCATCGAAGGTAACTTGCTGGTTATAGGACCAAGCAAACTGATTTGATGCTGGTCGTACAAATGTCCCTTCGCCACCTAAATGCTCTCTATATACGCCTGGAGATGTTTCTATTACGCCTGGAATGAATACGCCGTCATAATTGGTTTCCGTTCCAAGAGGATTAGGCAAGCCACCGGTTTCTTGAGTGTATCCACCGACGCGGGGAAAATTACCGTTTTGAGGTATAATGTATTTATCAGGGTCTGATTTCAGCAACGCAACCAGTTCCTCTGTAGAATAATTTCCACCCGGAATCAAATTATCGATCTGAAGCTGGGACTTCCAGTTAGATCCACCATATCTGTAGGTAAAGGATTGAAATTGGCCGCCCATTCTCCAGTCAAAGCTGGCTTGCAGGTTCCATTTTTTGTACCTTAGGCCGGTCTGCATACCGATAATGAAGTCTGGATTGAAGTTTCCTACTTTTACCCTCGCCTCTCTTCTATTGTCTGGCTGCCATGTCCCTGTAGTTGCTGTCAATATTGGCCATCGGTAATAAGGGGAATTAGGATCTTCTACAAATCTAAATCCTCTGCTGTAGAGGTTTCCAATATCTTCACCCACAAAGGTCTGTGCACCACCATTGTTGTCATCCCACAGCGTGATAAAGTCCATACCATCTGTCAGACTTTCCAATCGTGTTCTCATCCGCGTGAAATTCACGTTTACATCCAAGGTTAGACCGTTTGACTTTTGGATGGGCGTGCCGCCCAACATGACCTCCCAGCCTCGGCTGGAGATCATACCTGCGTTGATTTGTCTGGTAGGGAAGCCGGATGATGAAGGACCCTGTACATTCAATATTTGGTTTCTGTTCTCTTGGTAGAAGTAGGTTCCTTCAAACCTTAATCTATCGTTGAACAGATTCAAATCCATTCCGTATTCCTGAGAAGTATTGATCTCTGGCTTTAGATTAGGATTGAGTAAGTTTCCTGGGAAGGTATTGAATACCAAATTTCCCCAGTTCCCACTTCCCAAGACAGGGGATAGTGCATAGGGACTAGTGTCATTACCAACTTGGGCCAGTCCAGCCCTAAATTTCAACATGGAGATATTCTGTGGCAAATTAAAGGTATAGTTTGCCATCCAACTCAACGATGCTGAAGGATAGAAATAGGATCGGTTAGAAGCTGGAAGGGTACTTGACCAGTCATTTCTTGCTGTAAGATCAAGATATAGCTGATCTTTAAATCCGACAGATGCCAGCCCAAATACACTGTAAATCGCTCTTCTGGATGAGGAGTTAGAATAAGCGATCCCGTCCTGCCGTATATTACTGATCCGGTATAGTCCAGGAACAACAAGGCCTACTCCCCTATTGCTTCCCATGTAATTATCTCTGAAATTCTGATTCATGGCATTTCCCCCTGCGGAAACCGAGACATTGAAATCTCCAAATACCTTATTGTAGGTAGTCAAAAACTCAATGTTTGACTCAGCCTGTGCAATGTCCTGAAGGTGGTAGGCACCTCTCCGTTCCCTAGTATATGAATAGGGAATTTTCGTTTCTCTGTTTTCAGCATAGGTGTCGTAGCTCATCCGGATATGCGAATTTAAATTCTCACTCCACTTGTAATCGAGCTTTACGTTACCAAACACCCTATCTCTTACGAAGCCGTTATTGATCCCATAGGCGATAAAATATGGATTGTCCATGTTATCAGAAGGCGCTTTCTGTTGAAATTCCTCCTGACCGGGTAACCAATATTCCTTTAAATCTTCAATATTAACATGGGACCAATTGTAGACCGATTCGGCTGCATTCGCACCCCGGTTTCCAGTAGAAGGTCGGTCGTTTGAAAGGGACTTGGAAAGGTTTACGTCTGTAGAAAATTTGAGCTTCTCAGTAAGGTCAAACCCAACAGAAAAATTCAAGTTATGCCTAAATAGATCGGAGTTTGGAATCATCCCGTTGTGGGACATATTTGTATATCCCAACTTATAGGTTGTCTTATCGGTTGATCCTGTGATGGCCAGTGAATTGGTAGAAGTAACACCAGTTTCAAGAAAGTTTCTCATATTGTCCGGATAAGACCTCATTTCAGTCGGTATCCTATTGCCGTTTTGGTCAACTGGGCTATTCCACTGAACGGCTGTAATTCCCTGATCCAATGGAATACCCGCCCAATATTCTGATCGTTCGTCAATACGACCTACGCGGTTACCATTTGAATATTTGTAGTGGAATTCCAGAAATCTTACCGGTTGCTCGAAAACGTTTGACGAAGAGAAATTAACCGTCATACGTTCTCCTTTCTTTCCCTTTTTAGTAGTTATTAGAACCACTCCGTTTCCAGCCCGTGTACCGTAAAGCGCGGCAGCGCTTGGTCCTTTCAATACGGAAATACTTTCGATATCATCAGGGTTCAAATCAGAAATTTGGTTTCCATAATCCACTTCGTTTCTATCTCCCATCGCCCGCATATTGCCTAGGCTATTCGCAACTGGAACACCATCTATCACAAACAGCGGCTGATTGTCGCTGGTAAGAGATGTCGCACCTCTAATAACAATTGACGTAGAAGACCCAACACCACTAGTTTGATTAATAGTAACACCCGCAACCCTTCCGGCCAACGCGTTAATGGCATTTTCTTGGGTTACATTACGCACATCGTCACCTTTAACTTCACCCACAGCATAACCGAGAGAACGTTTTTCTCTTTCGATACCCAAAGCGGTTACGACTACTTCTGACATAGATGACAGGGATTCAGCCAGAGAAACATCGATGTTGCTCAGGTTTCCTACCCGTACTTCCTTAGAGTCAAAACCTACATAAGAAAATACCAATACGGAATTCTCTCCGGCTACCTCAATGGAGTAGGCTCCCTGAATATCCGTCACGGTACCGTTATTGGTGCCTTTTTCTACTACTGTGACACCGGGCAGGCCCATATCATCCCCCTCTGCCGTAACCCTACCCCTTACGGTAACGGCCACAGAAACTGCATTATTTTCCAACTTCGCCAATGACAAGGCATTGGAAGTACTGACGGTTGCGTCAGCACTTAACGACGTATTGGCCATCGTTGCATATGGACTTCCATAGCAAAGGCCAAACGATAAAAGTGGAACCATCCACTTATACATTTTGCTGGTACGGTGTTTTTTCATTTTTCTTAGATAATTAGCTAAACATTTTTCATATGACTTGAGTAAATTTTATCGGAAAGCATGTCTCCAAACCTTTGGCAAATAATTACCCTAAGCGAAATTACTTAGAGAGGATATACTGATTGTTTTGCTCCTGTCACCTTTGGAACACGTTTGCACCCCAAAAGCAACCACCGCGTAATTAGCTGTATGGGGGGGACTCATCTGTGTTACGCATATCTTCCGGCTGCTCTACGCCAGACGCATGGTCTTCCATGATGGCGTCAAAATGGCTTTTTAAACTGCTCTCCAAATACAAAACCATCTGTTCATCCTCTAAGCCACAAAGAAATTCGTCAAACTCCGCTCGCGAAATTTTGTTAGTGACCAGCTTCCGGACCAACATGTCTGCTTTTATCTTTTTCATTGACTTGCCCATCTAACCTGATATACATGGACAAACCACAAACGGACTATTCCTTTTTCTAAAATACTTAGGAGAAATAAGAAGCAATTCTATCACGCTCAATTGCCAAAAAGAAATACAGCCATTTATCTCTCTGCCGCTAGTACGATCGGCACGTTCCTCCGTACATTTAACTACAGGTCCTTTTGGTACAGATACTTAAATAATGATGCTACAAAAATCCATCAGCTTGAAATCTTTTGTTGTTCTTTTTGCCCTCGTAGTTTTCTGCTGCAAAGAGGAAATTCATCCTCCACAGGCTTCGTCCTTATCAACCAACATGGATGATTTGGTCACCCGATTCTATGCTAGTTTTGATGGAGCAACGTTAGACACCATTTCGGATGCATTTATCCAGTCTTACCTTTCTGCCGATGAAAAAGAAGTGTTCTCCACCAACTATTGGATGTTTCAAGTCAACGTTCCTGTTATTGTATCCATCATGCGGGACAAAGCCCAGGCAGTAGAACCCTTTTGGATAAGACAAGCAGGCTTCCAACTGACGGAATTGACGGTAAAAAACGAGCTGTCTACTTATGAGGTATGGCAAAAGGAATTTGATAAAGGCTCGGTTAACCTGGGAATCAACGGGTTCGACAAACACCGACCCGTATATTTCGTCAGCGTAGCGCCAAAAAATAACTCGGATACCCTAAAAATAACCCCACTCTTTCCAGCAGCGCAACATATTGAACGAATGGACAGCGGCGCATTTACCTATCATGACTGGGACGAGCTGACACTTACGGAGGTTCCAGACCAGCTAAAAGGCCACCAACTGCTTACTACCATCCGTGGTCGCGCCCGTGAAGCGCACCTAGTTAATGCGTTTCGCCGTACAGAATTTCCCTCCACAACCAGTCCAGATCAAGTCATGTTGACGTGGAGCGAAGCACCGGACGCTACCATTGATATTCAATGGAGAACCTCATCCGAAATTCCAAACGGCAAGGTCCGCTACTGGGCTGCTGGAAGCGGCGATACGCTGAATGTAGCGGCCGATTCTTTCAAAATGGAAGATCGCCTGTTGGAAAACGACCGTTATATACAGCGGTTTACTGCCAAACTGACGGGGTTGAACCCCGCGTCGACGTATAGTTATCAAATCAGTACCGGTGAAGGAGTCTGGACAGCACCTGAGCAGTTTCGTACCGCCGGCAGGGATACCGATCCGTTCTCTTTTATCTGGTTTGGGGACGTGCATAACACGGAAAGGTGGGGCGACCTTATCCACCAAGCGGATCAAAACCATCCTGATAATTCGTTTTATATCATTGCGGGAGACCTTGTCAATACCGGATTACACCGGGATGACTGGGATAAACTTTTCGGATATGCAGGCAAAACGATTTCCCGAAAACCTTTGATGGCTGTGCCTGGAAACCATGACAGCCAAGATGGCCTAGGGGCATGGATGTATGAAGCAATGTTCAGCTTCCCCGAAAATGGCCCAGAAGGCTTTATTCCCGAAAGAACGTATGCGTTTACCTATCAGAATGCCCTTTACCTGATGCTTGATGCCACGCTTCCCATCGCTCCTCAATCAGCATGGATGCATCAGATTCTTGCGGAAAACACCGCTGACTGGACATTTGTGGTCACGCACTTTCCTCCATACAATGCCGTCGAACCGTATGAAAACTTAATCCATGAATGGGTACCAATATTTGATCAATATGGTGTGGATATGGTTTTTGGTGGGCATTACCATTATTACATGCGTTCAAAGCCGCTAATCAACAGCAGCGTTTCGACGGATCCAACAAAAGGAACCCGCTATTTCATATCAATCGGAACCACCGGAAAAAACAAAGATGCTCCAAAAGGCAGTTATGCAGAAGTGCAGTTTGAAGCCGATTTCCTTTACCAACACATCAAAATAAAGGGGAAATCGCTCGACTATAGCAGTTACAACTTAGCCGGGGAAGTAGTGGACCAATTTTCGCTTCAAAAGTAGCCTATCTGAGTCACCTCCATGAGATAGTAAGTCTTTCAGCTGAACCTCAGAGGTCAAAAACCACCGCCGGCTTTTTTCGGAAATTTTAACTAGTAGATCAAAAAGAATCGACGTATTTTAGACTTTCCAACCTAACGGAAAGTCCATGTACATTATTTTTGATACCGAAACTACCGGATTGCCCGGCAATTACAATGCCCCCGTAACTGACTTGGATAACTGGCCGCGCTTGGTGCAACTAGCTTGGCAACTTCATGATGCAAAGGGAAGCTTACTATCGCAGCAGAACCACATTGTAAGGCCTGAGGGATTTACCATTCCCTATAACGCGGAAAAAATACACGGTATATCCACAAAGCGGGCTGAACAAGAGGGCAAAGCCCTTTCGGATGTACTTTT
>WGNT01000010.1 GCA_016124425.1 Cytophagales bacterium | reverse complement strand
ATTTGATAATTATGCCCTTAAGGGTAGCTGAAGACCATAAGGCGGCTTTGGGCCATATTCAGGCATTTAATATCCGAACCGGTGAGTTGGCCTGGGTATTTCACACCATTCCCCATCCGGGAGAGTTTGGGTATGATACTTGGGCCAAGGACACCTATCTTAATCAGGGCGTGGGCGGGGTAAACAACTGGGCTGGAATGGCCATTGATCGGGACCGGGGCATTGTCTATGTGCCAACGGGTTCCGCTGCCCCGGATTTCTATGGTGGGGATCGCCTAGGAACAAACCTATTTGCCAATTGCTTACTTGCGTTAGATGCCAGGACAGGAGAACGTATTTGGCATTACCAGTTGGTACACCACGACATTCTGGATATGGACCTGCCGGCACCACCTAATCTCTTAACAGTAACCCACCAGGGCAAAACCATTGATGCGGTAGCTCAAGTGACCAAACACGGGTATGTGTTTTTATTTGATCGTGAAACTGGCGAGCCACTCTTCCCCATTGAGGAAAAACCGGTTCCGGCATCCACCATTCCGGGTGAACAGGCCTGGCCGACACAGCCGTTTCCTACAAAGCCTGCCCCTTTTTCCCGTCAGGAAATTTCCCAGGACATGATTAGTCCCTATGCGGAAAACCGGGAAGAATTGCTTGAAATTCTTAGTGAGAGCGGATATGCCGGATCTTTTACACCTCTAACGGAACAGGGTATGCCTGTTTTTCCGGGGCTAAGCGGCGGAGCGATATGGGGTGGCGCCGCAGCAGATCCCGAAGGGATTTTGTATATCAATAGCAATGAAATGGCCCGATATATGGGCATTGGACCCAGTGCTTCTGCGGAACAGTTAAATGCAATGAGCGTCGGAAAACGCACCTATACCCTAAACTGCTCCCCCTGTCATGGGATCGACCTCAAAGGTCATCCAGAAAGCGAATATCCTTCGCTCGTAGCCATATTCAACCGGAAAACACCAGCTGACATATCCCAATTGATTTCCAACGGAAAAGGCATGATGCCCGCCTTTCCTTCGATTTCCCCATCCGAAAAGGAAGCGTTACTGGCTTTTCTGGAGACGGGAAATTCGGATATGGCCGATAGCAGTGATGAACCGGGACTTGAAACGGAGACTGGCCAAGTGGACTTGCCTGCCTACGTGGTGAACCGCTATCAGAAATTTTTGGACAACAAGGGTTACCCTGCCGTCAGTCCTCCTTGGGGCACGCTAAATGCAATTGATATGAACACGGGCGAGTATTTGTGGAAAATTCCCTTTGGTGAATATCCGGAATTAGTGGCCAAGGGACTTCCGCCCACCGGCACGGAAAGCTTCGGTGGCCCCTTGGTGACCGAAGGTGGTTTGCTGTTTATTGCTGCGACACAGGACGGCAAATTCAGGGGTTATGAAAAACGCACGGGAAGGCTTGTTTGGGAAACGGTTTTACCGGCAGCGGCTTTTGCTACTCCAAGTTCGTATGAAGCTGATGGGAGACAGTATATCGTATTGGCCTGCGGGGGAGGGAGGTTCAACACACCCAAAGGAGACATGTATGTGGCCTTTGCGCTACCGGAATAACCTGTTTTTGGCTCCGTTTTGCCCCCTAAATCCCCCTGAGGGGGCACTTTTAGGACATTTTTGTAAGGAACGTAATTACGTTATGAAGGTGAGTAAGGATTCACGATGATTGATCGATTGTGAATTAATATGTAGTTTCACGTCGTCTTAATTTTAAACCTAACGAAATGCCTAAAACAACCACCCATCTTCAATTCCTTTTTATTGGATTCTTGCTAATTCTCCTTCCCCTCTACCTCCAAGCCCAAGATGGGATTGAAAAACACCGGAAAGGGGAATTAGTTATATTGGGCGTTCCGGGAGAAAACGTCAAGATAGAGCAACTATCCCATGAATTTTGGTTTGGTGCGGCTATTAGTAATGGCCTTGTTAGCGGCTCAATGTCAGCCGAAGACAAAAGGCAGTATGAGGAGAAATTCCTGAAAAACTTCAACTCCGCCGTGACTGAGAATGCGCTAAAATGGGGGAATATGGAACCGAAAAAGGGCGAGGTAACCTATGCGGTGGTTGACGGTATCCTGGAATGGACGGATAAACATAATATCCCGCTTCGTGGGCACAATATCTATTGGGGAATTGAAAAATTTGTGCAGGATTGGGTTAAGGAGCTTGATGATGAGGAACTTTTAAAAACACTACAAAACCGGGCGGAGGATATCGCCACCAAATACAAGGGCCGCTTTGTCCAGTACGACCTAAATAACGAGATGATTCATGGAAATTTCTATGAAAAGCGTTTAGGCCCGGATATTACCAAAAAGATGGTAGAGTGGGTACATGAAAAGGATCCGGATGCCAAACTTTTTCTTAACGACTATGATATCCTTACAGGAAACCGACTGGATGATTATATGTCCCATATCAGGGAGCTATTTGGGCTAGGGGTGAAGATAGCGGGTATCGGAGTGCAGGGTCATTTGCATGGAGAGCGTTTTGATAGAGCGGCACTTAAACGTTCGTTGGATTCACTCGCTGTATTTAAGTTACCTATTGTCGTCACGGAGTTCAATATGCCGGGTCAGCGGTCTAAATACTACCGCGAAAATATTCAAATGATGACTCCTGAGGAAGAAGCGCAGAAGGCGGTGGATTTGGTCGATTATTACAGCATCTGCTTTGCCCATCCGGCGGTAGATGGCATCTTGATGTGGGGCTTTTGGGCTGGTGCCAATTGGATTCCGGCTGCCTCGTTATACAATTTGGACTGGTCTCCAACACCCGCAGCTGATGCCTATCAGGATCTGATTTACAAAACCTGGTGGACGGATGCCTCAGGAACTATTAGCCAAAACGGAAATTTTGAAACGACCGGATTTTACGGGACTTATAAAATTACAGTGGGCTCTGAGACTAGGGAAGTGGTGCTATCAAAGAATAGGGGTAGGGTGGTTGTGGATTTTAGGTAATCAATGAGTAGATCACGGTTACCAAAGCGAAATGGAATAGGCAACTGCAAATAGCCAGATTTCAGACCATGAGCGATATCGGTTGTCCCTACAGTAGGAAATCCCGACTGGACGTTGAGCCAATTGTGTTTAACTAAAACTGGCTTAAAAAGCGCTGTTTTTTTTTAGGTTTATTCTAATAAACAGTATTTTCAGCTTAACCTACCCTTGTCTTTCAGGATGGTAACTACCTCCTGTTCCCGCATTTCAACGATTTTGGCTATTCTCTGCGTTTGGAATCCTTCATCAAAAAGGTTAAGAATAACTTTTGCTTTTCCTTCTGCTCTTTCTTTTTGTATTCCTATCAGTTCTCCTTCGGACTTCCATTTCTCCATTAGTCTGTCATAGGTTGTCATAATTTTGTCTTTTATGGGTTCGGGAATTGATTTAATTGTGTCACCTAACTGTGCCTCGGAAATGTCGGATACTTTTAAGGCATATACAACGATCATTTCCAAAAAGTTCTAGTTTGCTCCTTCCACTGGAAACAGCCGGAAAATGCGTTCAAAGTCTTCTTGGAGTTTTGCCGGGTTAATCCGCCATTGCTGTGCCAGTATCGCAGCTGCCATCATACTGTTTTGAATATTCAGAAGATGGTCTTTGCTGATTGTCTTCAAATCTATGAAGATGTAATTAACCTCTGGCAGGTATTTCTTGATCTCTTTGGGGTGGTTTTTAATCAGGTCAGAAAGGTCGCCAACTTTCCAGCTTCTTGTGCCTTGGTAATAGATTACCGGTATTATGGGTTTTGGCTTTCTATTTTCCGCAAGACACTTGGTCCAGTGCGCAAACATATAATGGCCAACTTGAAATAGCACGTTTTGGTCCGGTGATGATTTGTGTTCGAATAGAAGAACAACATCCGTTTTCACTGATATGTCCGATTTTAGCGACACTCCAAACACTAGGTCGGAAAAATGCTCCTGCAAGGTTTCATTGATGTATGATTCTTTGATGACAGCCAGGGTTTCAAAATCAAAATGTTGCGCTAAATTTGAAGGCAAGAACTCCTTGAAGAATGCCACCGCCCTCACCGGGTCGGAGAAGGACTCTCTGACAAAGGTGTCGTGGATGTTACGGGGTCTTTTTGCCATAGCACAACTTATGGAAAAATACTTGATTGTGCAATAATACTAAGGCTTGATATCGGCCATGCCATACCTACGGTTGGAAAACCTGACTGCAGTTGGTTTCACAATTATTATTTAACTAATAAACCAAAAAAACCCGGATATTCTCCGGGCTTCTCTTCAATATCACATTACGTCTAATCCTACCTGGATCTAACCTCCCTTCGCATAAAGGAATAATACGCTAACCCAAAACAAACCACCGTAGCCGCAATCAGGCAAGTGACCTGGGCCCAAACAAGTAAAAGGCTCTGTCCTAGCGGCAGCGGGCTGGGAATGGTGCCTATGATTTGCTCCTGAGTAAGCGGTCCCAGGCTTCTTACATTTGGCATAAGGAGGGTGGTCGTCGCGTCGCTATACAGCTGACTGGGCATTACCCGAAGGAGATTTAAGATAAACTCCTGATAGCGGATGATTTGCTGCGGGTGGGCGAACTCACTTGGAGCCAAAGCATTGGCGATCAAATTGACAATGATCCCATAGAAGACAGTGAAAAACAACCATACCGCAATGCAGGCTAGGGCAGAAGTCGCTGCCTGCCGGAACTTTACGGAGAAAAGCAAGGACAGGTTTAGCCAAAAACCGATGTAGCATATACTCACAAACGTAAAGATGCCGATGCGCATCACTTCCTCTACAGTAGGAGGAATACCGATTTTTAGGATGCCTACTCCCAAAAAGAGCACCGTAAGCGACGCGATCAATACAGCGACAACAAGAAGCGATGCCAAAAATTTGGCATTGATCCACTCATCCCTGTAGATGGGCTGTGCCAGCGTGCGTGCCAGTGTCCCTCTGTTTTGTTCGGAATTAATCGCATCAAATCCTAAACCGATGCCCAAAAGTGGTCCAAGAAAACTGATAAACACGATAAAGGAAGGCAATCCATTTCCGGAAGCGGTAAAGAGTTTCAGAAAGAAGAACGCATCGTCCGGATCCGTAGGTTTAACTGCGTCTTTGAAATGCATTAAGGCGGTAATCAGCGATCCGGCGCAGGCCAATGTGAGGATAGCCACCAGAATAATCAGCCTCCAGCTGTGAATATGGTCGGCAATTTCCTTTTGTACAATCACCCAAAAGGGGGAAGGAATGGATTGCTTCGTTTCCCTTTTGGCTACTGTTCGCTTTGTGGTCGTCTTCTCCTGAACCCATGGCAGGGCAATGGTTCCGGAGGGAGAAAAGTAGGTTCTAGCTTGTGAGAGTAGTTTCATCTTTTTTCCTTTCTTCAAAATACCGTTGATAGATGTCATCCAACCCATAGGTTTTCTTACTTAGGTGGTGCAGAGAGGCACCCGCCTCTACTAAGGCGCGTGCTACGCTTGCAGAGGTATCCTTGGAGCAACCGATAATTAACAATCCATCGGAGAGCAGTTGCACCTCATCCACGCCCTCTACTTGGTGAAGGGCTGTTTCCAGGTCTACAGTTGATAAGGCAGGGCGGCTTATCTTTGCCTCTATCTGAACAGGATGTTTGGAAATTAACTTAGCAGCCAACTCTTCGACTGAACCGGAGGCAATTAATTTCCCCTGTACAAATAATCCTACCCGTGTGCACACCTGCTGTACTTGATGGAGGTGATGGGAAGATAGCAACACCGTGAGGCCTTTTTCCCGGCTAAGGTTGATGATTAAGTCCAGAAGCTCTTTTACACCCTTTGGATCTATGCCCAGTGTAGGTTCATCCAGGATGATCACTTCGGGATTTTTGACCAATACATCTGCCAGTCCAAGCCGTTGACGCATCCCTCTGGAATAGGTTCGTACTTTTTTGTCGGCTGCATGTTCCAGTCCAATGCGGATAAGGAGCTCTTTTATGCGGATTCTTGCTTCGGTTTCGGGTATTCTGTTTAGCCGTGCCGTGAACATCAGGTTGTCCCAGCCGCTCAATTCATCGTAGAATCCAACATCCTCTGGCAAATACCCGACTTTTTCCTTGACGGCTTTGGGATCCGAGGTGGCATTTAGGCCACATACCTGTACCGTGCCAGAAGTCGGTTCTGTCAGTCCAAGCATCATCAGGATCGTAGTAGATTTACCCGCACCGTTTGGGCCGAGCAGACCAAATACCTCCCCTTTTTGAATTTCTAGGTTTAGGCCGTCCACCGCCTGAAAGTCACCATACCGCTTGCTTAGGTTGTTCAGTTTGATAACTGCCTGCACGGTCACCTCCTTCCGTATTTGTTGAACAACTGGAATATGCCTCCAAATACACCTAGAATTAGCATCACACCAAGCCAACCCCAAACAATGGGCGTCTTTACGGAAACACGGAAAGCAGCCTTTTCCGATACTTCAGGATTCGTTGCTTCCAAGGTGGTCATGTAGTCGCCGGCGATGGCTTTTTTGGAGGCTTGAATGGTGGCGAAAACCTGAACACTTTCCCCGGGCGGTAGGCTTGCGATTTCCTTCGGATCAAAGACCACATCCCAATCGGTTGGGGCCCGTCGATCCATTTTCAGGTTGGTAATGGGAGAAGAGCCATTGTTTCGTACTACAAGCTCCAGCCTTTTTTCTTTACCCGCCGTGATGTTCGTGCTTAGCAGTCCGGTGGGGGTGGTGAGTTCCATTTCATAGGAACCCTTAATGGCTGCCTCTAAGTCCAAGTTGGCTGAGGTAGCGTTTGTGACTGCCCGAATCGGAATTTTATAATTTCCGGCTTCGATTTTCTTGGGTGGTGTCACTTCAATCGCAATATCTTGTGTTTGGTTGGCATCTACCTGAACGGAGCTTACCTGCTTTCCATTGGCTTTGAAGATTACGTTCCAACCTCTTGGGGCGTCTTGGCTAAGCGCATAAAGCTGAGGCTCTGAGGTCATGTTACGTAACTTCGCGTTATAGGAAAATAATGCACTGGAGTGCCCTTCCACATTGGGCTGTGTGGTCGTCAGTTCTGTCTTAAACGTGCCTGTTTCGGATACTGTGACCTTTAGCGGAAGGGTAGTAAGCCCACTGGCCACCACCGTAAACCGGTACACCCCCTTTTTTACCTGATGCGGTACTTCCAGCTTTAAGGATAAATTTTTCTTTTCTCCAGGCAATACAGAGACAGTCTGAATGCTCCATCCACCGGATTTAAGGGAGTATTCCCAGCCCTTTGGAACTCCGCTGAGCGAAATGGGTACGTTCTTGATTTCGTCGGTGTTGTTGATTACTTCAATGGCGTAATCAATAGACTCGCCCGGAGGCACGGCGAGCGCAGGGTAGGGGGTATACAGAGCCACTGAATTAGCCAGCGCTAGGTGACTACCGATTAGCAACATCCACAAGGTGTGGGCAATGACGATACGGGATTTTCTTGTACGGAATGACAGTAAAAAACGGTTCATAATCTTTTAGTGCGTTTGGTACAAATACAAAATTAAAAACAGCAAAAAAAATTTGAAATATGGAAAATGTTAAAAAATGTTAACAAATTATCGCTTTTAAAAGGGCTTTATTTTCATAAAAAACGCTGTATTTATGACATTTATAGAATAAACACTTGTATTAACGGTGATTTATAAATTAGCAAAAAACTGAAACCATTATTTTCAACGACAAAAACAGGGTAGAATCTGATCGGTAGAGCTAGTTTCAAATCGCTACACCTCCGATAAAGAATACAGGAACGCACTACGGGTTTAATAAACCCACCACTAAATGTAAAATCGGCTATACCCACCTATTTCTAACTTCCCTTAAAAATCGAACTTCGTTGCATGCCATTTGCAGTGGCTTACTAAATAACCTTTTAGAAAACGCATGTTTGCCATAACCGAACATCTCCATTAGGTTTTGGGAGGCAGTTTTTTTCTAAGGCTTTCAACTGCCTTGTCACTGCGCTGGAGAACGAGCCTCTGATGATCATCGATGATCCACTCAACCACTTCTCCCTGTTGAAGCTCAATTGCTTGGGCCACGGCAGCTGGAAAATTGACGTACCATTGCTCACTTTTGGCTCTTTTGATGAGCTGAATTTTGGTAGGATACCCCATAGCTACTAATTTAACTAAACGAAAGTGTTAACAAAGCTGGCCGTAATTCCAAATTAGGACCATTTTTTATTCAATATCTAGTAAATAGCCACCGTCGAGTAAAAAGTCCTAAGGACCGTTTTAAGCTTTGGCCCGGTAGTAGGTACGGCAAACTACCCCAAGTTTATGTTCACTTATCCCTTACCACTTAACAAAAGCTTCTCCGCCAACTCTACCAAACGGTTGGCATATCCCGACTCATTATCATACCAGCCCACCAGTTTCACCAAATTTCCCATGGATGAGGTAAGCCCTGAATCGAATATGCAGGAATGGGGATTTCCGACGATGTCAATAGACACAATGGGATCTTCACTGTATTCGACGATACCTTTGTACGCGGTATCCGCAGCTGATTTAAAGGCCGCGTTGATTTCCTCCGAAGTTACATCCCGTTTTAACAAGACAATTAAGTCCGTCAATGAACCGTCTGGGACAGGTACGCGCATGGCAGAGGCTTCAATCTTTCCCTTAAGTGCCGGGAGTACGATTTCCATGGCTTTCGCAGCATGCGTTGTGGTGGGAATGATGGAATAGGCAGCTGCGCGCGCTCTCCTCAGGTCTCTGTGGGGGGCGTCATGGAGGTTTTGGTCGTTGGTGTAGGAGTGAATGGTAGAGACGAATCCTTTTATAATCCTAAACTGTTCATCCAATATTTTCACCATGGGCGCTAGGCAGTTTGTTGTGCAGGAAGCATTGGAAACAATGGGCTCATCTCCATGTAAAATCTCGTCATTCACACCCAAAACGACCGTAGGCACATCCGTACTTGGTGATGGTGCCGTAATAATCACCCTTTTGGCACCCGCGTCCAGGTGCCGTTGCGCACCTTCCCGGGTAGTAAACTTACCGGTGGACTCCAACACCAGGTCTATGTCAAGCTCACCCCATGGAATCTTCTCCGGATCCTTTTCGGCGAAAATGCGGATTATTTTTCCCTTTACCGCGATATTCCCGTCAACTTCCTTGACGGGAAACGGGTATTTTCCATGCACAGAGTCGTATTGAAGTAAATGAGCCAGAGTAACGGGATCCGTCAAATCATTGACGGCGACTAATTCCAGGTGGGGGTTGTCTAATAGCAGTTTTATGGTCAGGCGGCCTATCCTGCCACAGCCATTCACTGCAACGCGTTTTATTTTCAAAATAAGGAGTGATTAAAGGTTGGGCGAAAATAGCAAAGATCCCATTGAATTGGGATTGATCGGCAGGATAAATTTTGTTTACTAAAAATTTGTGTAATTTTAGAAATGCCAAGTGCAATCGAATATTGCATTATGGTAAAAAGCTTTCCCAACTGAATTTCCAATAAACCAACTAGCCGATACCATGAAACAATTGACGATTACGAAATATGGAAACGCGGATGAAGCGTTCTCCCTTGAGGATAAAGCAGACCTAGTACCAAAAGAACGGGATTTGTTGATAGCCGTAGAAGGATTTGGGCTGAATTTCGCTGATGTGATGGCGCGGAACGGTCTCTACAAAGATGCGCCTAAGATCCCCTTTGTGCCGGGCTATGAAGTCGTGGGGAAGGTGGTCGGGAAGGGCGACTTGGTTCCGGAGGAATTTGCCGGTCAACGGGTGGTGGCCTTTACCCGCTTTGGCGGATATGCCTCCCAAACGGTAGCCGATTTCAGGGGCGCAGCAGTGATTGACGCCTCCATCCCGGGCGGGGAGGCTTGTGCCTTGGCTACGCAGTATTGTACGGCCTATTATATGACCGATTATTCCGGGCGCATGCATGCGGGAGAAACCGCCTTGATTCATGCCTGTGCCGGCGGAGTAGGCGTTGCGCTGACCCAGTTATGCCACAGACAGGGCGTTCGGGTTATTGGCCTCTGCAGTTCCCCAGAGAAGGTAGCTTTTCTGCAAGAACAGGGGGTTGAAATTCCCATCAACTACAAAGCGAATGCCTACAAAGACGTTATCGAGAACCAACTCGGGAAGCGAAAGGTCGACTATGTGTTCAATACGGTAGCTGGCAAAACGTTCAAGAACGATCTTTCCCTGCTTGCCTATGGCGGTAGGATTTTTTGTTTCGGCGGTGCTGCTAGAAGCGGCAAAAAAGGCCATTTGATCAACGATGTTAAATTTCTGTTGCAGACCGGATTTGTCAGCCCGCTGTTTATGATGATGAAGTCCCAGGGGGTCATTGGCGTGAACATGTTGCGTTTGGCGGATAATAATATAGGAATCATTGGAAGCTGTCTGCGGGACTTAGTCGGCCTACATGCCGCAGGTACAATCAAACCCGTTGTCGGAGCAACTTTTGAAGCGGCAGCTATTGCCGAAGCCCATACGCTGTTAGAATCTGGCAAGAGTACAGGAAAAATCTATGTAACATGGTGAAAAGAGGTTTACCAACAATGACTACTCAAGCGAAACGTACCCCTATCCTAGTTACCTTCGTCATAGCGATGTGCAGCTTTTATCCGATATTCGTCAACGGACAGACGACCGATATCGTGATTTTGAATAAGGCAGAAGCGAATACATTACGCCACCTAGTCGGTACCTATCCAAATGTGCGGTCCATGTATGACAGTATTCAGGCATTGGCCGAGGAGGCATTGGCACATAAACCAAAGCCCCAGGCGAAGCTTTCCTATGAAGGCATGCTGCCCACGCATCCGGACAGGATCGCCACCGAAAAAGCCCTGGAGGAGATGGATATGGTCGTGAACCTGATTTATGCCTCCTATGGAGCAGATAATGAGGTATATGGAGAAAAAGCCAGGCAGTTTGTCCTCGATTGGAGCAGTAGGTACATTCCTACGGGAAACCCAATTAACGAAAACAAGCTATCCGCATTACTTTGGGCCTACTATCTTTTTAAGGACCGCTTCTCCACTGGACAAAAGCAACAAGTCGAACAATGGATGCAGGCGATCGCCCAAAAGGAACTTTCCCGGCCGAAAACGCCCAATAACAACTGGGAGGCGAAGCGGCTTAAGCTGATCGCCATTATTGGTTCTGTATTGCAGGTGGATTCGCTAAACACCTTCGCGATAGACGGATTTAAAGACTATATCGCAACTGCCTACTATGCAGACGGAACCAGCAATGACCTTCGGGACAGGGATGCACTTCGTTACCACGTTAGCGGACTAACCCCCACGGTGGCGGTGTTTGTAAATGGGGTAGCATTTGATCGACGGTATAATTTGTACGATTTTGTGGCGCCATCCGGTTCCTCGGTGTCAAGGTCAGTAGACTATGTGATGCCTTATGCGGTAGGCGAAAAGCAGCGGAAGGAATGGACCAATAGTAAAGCGGCAATTGACAAGCGAAGGGCAGAAGCGGGGTTGGCTGAGTATCAGCCGGGGGTCTTATACGACCGGCACCAAGCCTTTCCGCTATTCGCGTGGTCGGCATTTTTCAAGGAGGATGCATTCCGCGTTTTTGGGGAATCGATAGACGCCTATACAGCTTCCTGGGTAGGTTTGTTGAATAGCCCACTTATCCGAAGCCGATAACCCTGATGCTACACAAATAAGTCGGATTTGCGGGTAGTAACTCATAAGCAGTCGATCCCAAATCCCTTTAAAGCAAATTAATTACAAACTTGTAAAAAATAGATCTCACATGCATACCCTTCGTAGCCTTTTATCCCTTCTTTTTTGCTTGCTTTATGGCCTTTTGGCAGCCCAACCCATGCCTAGGGCAGTAGATCCGGCTAATCCAACGGATCGGCCGGATTTTTATAAGGCCACCTTGGCCGACATCGATGCTGAACTGCGGGCCATGACTAAAGGGACCTACAGGCAGATTGCGGAGTCTCCCGGTGGGCTACCCCTTTATGCGGTGTATTATGGGGAAAAGGAGGAATTTCACTCCCAAGCCAATTACAACTCCGCTGTGGCAGCCTTAAATCCGGCGTTTTATGCCCGGAAAGACGCAACTACCAAACCCGTCATTTTCTTTCTGGGGCCCGTGCATGGGCAGGAAAGCGAGGGACTTGTAGGGCTGATCAATTTGATCCATATTGCTGAAACGGGAAAAGACTACAGGGGAAGGGATTGGACGCAGCTACAGCACTTTTTTGACCAATTTAGGGTGGTCATTATTCCCCATGGAAATCCGGATGGCAGACGCAGAAGCCCTTATGATACTTTTGTCGGATTGCCGGAGGATGTTATGACCAAATACGGGCAGGGAACCAAGTTAGACGGAACACCCTGGCGGTGGCCCCATGCGAAAGCCCTGCATCCGATGGTAGGTGACGTGGACATTCTTGGTGCCTACTACAACGATAATGGCATCAATATGATGCACGACGATTTTTTCGATCCCATGGCTGAAGAAACTAAAGCGATATTGGAGGTAGCTAAAGAAGAAGTTCCCGATATGACCGTATCGTTACATTCGTGTTCCTGCACGCCCTTTGTCATCCAAAACAGCCATGTACCCCTGTTTATGAAAAAGCGGATTGCGGATTTTGCCAAGGGTTTAAACGACAGCTTTATTCGCAAAGGGTTACCCAATCGTGGCGGAAACTATTCGCTAAGCCTAGCGGATGATGATCCCGAGTTTCCCAAGGCATCCTTTAATCTGGTCAGTGCCCTACATCATGCTACGGGAACCATGGCCTTCACCTTTGAAAGCCCCCACGGTACCATCGAGGATAAGGCCACGTATGAAAACATCCTAGACATACAGTTGACTCTTTATTAGGAAATGTTTGACTATGCATTGGCGAACAGGATGTATTGGGAGTTGGAGTAAGTTTAAATGAGGTTTGGATTGAGACAAACGCTAAAGAAAAATCGTCTAAGAAGAAACAATTTTTACTTCTATGAAAGATACCGTTTACTTAATTTTAACATTTATTGTATTGACGCTGTGGTCTTGTACCGATGAAAGAGACATTTCGCCAACTGTGTTGTACGGCACTTGGGAGCAGAGCAGTTATCTGAAAGGCCGGAATTTGGATTTGGTGGGTAGGTATCATTTTCACCAGGACGGCACCTTCGAGAGAATACAATTTCTCAGAAAACCGCAATCAGCAGAAATTCTCGGATATACCCAATACCTTAAAGGGGAAGTGGCCATAGAGGGCAGACTGATTAAGTTTGTTGATGGCGTTTATTATCGTTTGGCGGATGGAGAAAAGGAATTTGGGGATTTTGAGGAGTTTCAGGAATTGGAGGACCTCCGGTATAATGCGGAGGCCGTACTTGACTTTGAAAAAAATAACAGCGAGGTAGTGATGGATTTCGGCCCCTGCAATCCTATCCTTTCCACTATCTGTATCCGTCATCAGCGTTACATCAAAGTAATCGAATGATAGTGTCTATTTAATAGGGCATTACCCCCCCTAGGTGTAGAATCGGCTACCACCTCTTATTTCTAACTTCCTTCAAAATCGAAATCCGTTGCATGCCATTTGCAATGGCTTACTAAATAACGTTTTAGGAGGACTGTTGAAATTATTTTTGATAAAAAACCTTCTCATAGTCGCCTATTTGATAAAACCATACCAATTTCAAGCAAATTTTTTCTGGGATAAATAGAATGATTTTAGGCTATACAAATAGCTAGTAAAATTATAAATGGAATTGGAATTAAAATACCCCGATTAAAGTATTTTTTTCTTTGACTGAATAGCCTATCTTTAAAAGTTGGGTGTTTTCGATGGATTACAGTGATAAGGGGTTGTTAAAGCAAATAAACCTAGAAGAAAACGGAAAACACCTCTTGCCGAATCCGGTTTGGCTGAACCAAAGAATAGATTAAAGTTCTTCGGATTATTGAATTAATTGATAACCGACAATACCCGGTTATTTCCCACCTGCCCCAAGGCGTCGATTTTCGGCACCAAAACGGGATATAGTCGTCTCTATGCTATTGGAATTGCAAGGGACAAATGGGATATAGACGCAATAGGGGAGTTGCGTAAATACAATTGTTGGCGGTCAGTTTGGCTTGACATGCGAATAAATGAAATAGACGTGATTTGGTACTTAAATAACTATAAAAATGGAAAAAATACAATTCAAAAAAGAGATAAATGCAACAGCTCAAAAAGTTTATGAAACGATGTTAGGATTAAAAGACAAGAGTACTTATGAGTATTGGACATCAGCATTTAACTCTACCTCTTCTTATGAAGGAGCCTGGGATAAAGGGAGTAAAATTCATTTTGTTGGTGTTGACGAAAACGGAAAAAAGGGAGGCATGGTTTCTGAAATCGAAGAACATCAACCCGCTAAGTTTATATCGATAAGACATTACGGTTTTTTGGATGGAGACACTGAAATAACAACAGGGGAACAAGTTGAGAAATGGGCAGGTGGACACGAAAATTATTCTTACAAAGAAA
The DNA here is from genome assembly GCA_016124425.1 of Cytophagales bacterium. Lineage (GTDB taxonomy): Bacteria > Bacteroidota > Bacteroidia > Cytophagales > Cyclobacteriaceae > Lunatibacter. The sequence continues at coordinate 15,122 of WGNT01000010.1, read as the reverse complement.
CCAATGGCGTAACGACTGTGACGGTAGATATGGATACGGTAGACGAATATTTGGATTATTTCAATAACACATATCCTGCAGCGTTGGATAAATTAAAGGAAATTTCTGAGCGATAAGTAATTTTCAATTTTGCCAGTAAAGCATCAAATTGACAAATAGTTGACATTTTTCGCAGGCAGGAAGAAGACTTTAACTGAGACGTCAAAAATGTAAAACCGAACCGCCAACATCGGTTTTGGATATAGCAGGGCTGACGTTTTACGTGGCAAATCATTTTTCTCAATAAATTCAGTATCGGCAAGACGTTATACGTTTTCAAAATCCGGCCATCCCAAAGCCGTGCCGTTATGTGTCATTTTCAAACAGCGGACGTAAAGCAATGAAATTAGAAGTATTCCGAAAATATTATGATCCAATGGAAGCGAACATCGTGTTAAATAAGCTCCAGGCAAATAATATCAGCCGCTTCTTAGCCAACGAGAACGCAACGACGCTTTTATGGCATTTAAGCATAGCACACGGAGGCATTAATTTAATGTTGGACATAAAAAATTTTGACAAAGCGAACATAATCTTGGAAGATGAACCAATTAAGGTCGAAAAACTAGATTCAATGGGACCCCGCTGTCCAAAATGTAATTCCAATAATATTGCTTTCGGAACCCAATCCAAAAAACGAATAAACTGGATCCAGTTAATGTTTTCGGTTCTTCTTGCTGGACCAGCACCCATAATTAGTAAGGCATATCATTGCTTTAACTGCGGAAATAACTTCGAACAAGACGAAAAAAAAGCGATACATAATATTAGCTATACTCAATGTGAACGTCAAGTTTTACGAACTAAAAGCTTGAAAATTTAAAAATATCCAATTTTTTTGCTAATATATTGGACAAATCAAGAACCATTGCACTGCAATAAAAAGGATGAAAATAGTTGAATAAATAGCATTTACTATAGATAGACTACCCAAGGGATATGAATTCACCTATAATTACTCTATTCCTGAGGTGAAACAATAAGAAGCGTGATTAAATCCGTGAACTACAAGTTTAGTTAGTAAGAAATTGCGTTTATAGAAAGTATGATAAAGTCAATGGCGAAAAAATTCTAAATTTGTAAGATGTTTTATAGACGAAAAATCATATTAGGATTAATTGAATTACTTGGTGGTAATGTGGAAAAGCTGCGTTTCCAAAAGCTGCTGTTTTTGTATGCCATGAAAAAGCAAAACCCAGAATATGATTTTATACCCTATAAATTTGGTTGTTACTCCTATTCCGCCAAAGCGGATATGAACACCATGGTTAAAAAAGGCTATTTGTCCGAAACGGAGAATACATACGGCAAAAGCGATACCTTAAATTATTTTAATAAGTTGAAAATAGAAGACGCCAAGCTCTTGCAAGAGGTTGTTTCGGATTATGGACAAATGAGTGGTGATGCCCTCATTAAGCATACCTATTTGAACTTTCCGTTTTTTGCTATTCTCAGCACCATAGCCAAAGATGTGTTGCCGGGTAAACTTTATGACCGAGTTGAGAAAGCGATCCCGAAATGCGAAGAAACAACTTTGTTTACTATTGGCTATGAAGGCATTTCCTTAGAAATGTATTTGCAATAACTTGTAAAGAATAATATAAAGTTGCTAGTCGATGTTCGGAAAAATCCGTTGAGCATGAAGTTTGGTTTTAGCAAAACTTTGTTGAAACGGTATTGCAACAGCTTGGAAATTGAATACTTTCATATTCCTGAAGTGGGCATCAACTCTGACAAGCGTAAAGAACTAGAGACCCAGGCAGATTATGACCGTTTATTTGCAGATTACCGCAATACAACCTTAATGGAGTCTATTTCATCACAAATACAGATTTTAGACCTGTTAAAGGAATATAAGCGCATTGCTTTAACATGTTTTGAAGCAGAACCTTGTCAGTGCCATCGTTCGCATTTGGCTGAAGCTATTGCAAAATCACCAGATTTTAATTACTCCTTAAAACATCTATAATATGGCACTGACAAAGGTTCTTATTGCCGTAAAAACCTATCCGACTATTTCATCAAAATATGATGAGTTGGTCTGTACTGCAGGTTTTCGGGAAGATGGAACTTGGGTTAGGATTTATCCTGTGCCGTTTCGAAAACGAACGTACACAGAGCAATATAAAAAATACGATTGGATTGAATTGGACTTAATTAAAAACACCAGCGATTTTCGTCCAGAAAGTTTTAGGCCATCCACCTTAGAAACAGAAATCAATGTGGTGGGTCACATTGATACTGCAAGAAATTGGGAGGAACGTAAAAAACTTTGCTTAGGTAAGATTTATTTTAGCCTTTCCGAACTATTGCAGAAGCCAAAGACAAACATATTGGAACTTCTTTGGCAGTATTCAAACCTACGGAAATATTGGACTTTTATGCTGAACCTGTGGAACGGGAATGGAGCCCAAAACAAAAAGCCGCTCTTGCCCAACAAAACCTTTTTGAAACCAAATTTGACGTAGTGAAGAAATTACCGTACAAATTCAAATTCTGTTTCAGAGACAATCAGGGTAAGGAAAGTAATATGATGATTGAAGACTGGGAAACGGGACAACTATATTGGAAATGTCTCACCCGACATGAAGGGAATGAGCACAAAGCAATTGAAGATGTTCGTAAAAAGTACTTTAATGACTTTGCAAAGACCAAAGACCTACATTTCTACTTAGGCACGACACAGAAGAATCATTACGTATCTCACAACCCTTTTATGATTATTGGGACATTTCATCCAAAAGTTGAAAACCAGATGAAATTATTCTGATCTGGCTCACAAAGGCAGATGTCAGCATTTACTGAACACGCAGAAACAAAAAATGACTTCAAGCATAAAATGGGAATTGCCCAAAAAGAAATAAACTAAACCATTTATTGGCTAGAAAAACCTAAAGAATTAGTTTAATCCTAGCGCCTAGATCATAAGAAAGTAATACCTTTCCTGTGACTAGGGCAATATTTTCCAGGCAGTATTCTATAACTTTATCAAATCGCATTATCCTACTTGGTATGAAAACAAAATTATTCTTTTTGTTTATAGTCAATGTGATTATCACACCCGCTTGGTCGCAGGTTATTCACTACAAAATTTCCATACCACAACCTGCTACACAACAGTATTTTTATGAGCAGGTTAAAAAAGATTACTGAAGCAGCCTCTGCCATAATTGGTGAGGTCCCTTTTGACAGCTATACTTTTATTGCCATTGGCCCGGGAAGAGGTGGCATCGAACATCTCAACAATACAACCGTGAGTTTTGATGGGAATACGCTTAACGACGAAGTATCCGTCAACCGGATGATGAACTTTCTTGCCCATGAATACTTTCACCATTACAATGTTAAACGAATCCGGCCGTTTGAGCTCGGACCTTTCGATTATGAAAAGGGAAGTAGAACGAATATGCTCTGGTTAAGCGAAGGCTTGACGGTGTATTATGAATACCTCATTGTAAAAAGAGCAGGACTGGCCGATGAAGGTACATTGCTGGCAAACCTGGAGAAAAACATTAATGCCCACGAAAACAATCCGGGTAGATTCCATCAGCCTGCTGTGTAAACGAATTTGCGTTTACAAAATAGACGTCGGGTTGGTACCGCAGGTCCAGCGATCTTGTTCGGACGGGGTCGTCTCTGATTATAAACCCCACTTGCCTCCGCTCATTAATATGAGAATTTTTCTTTTCAACATCCTTCAGTCTCCGTTCCGGCCGTTTCTATAGGTTGAAAATTATTACCTTCGTATCGCGTATCAGTTTTATATCCAATTAATCCTGATTTGCAGATTCATTACCTACTAACCCTTACCCATTAACCACTAACCACTAACCATTAACCATTAACCATTAATCATTAACCATTACCCATTACCCATTAACAAAATGATCTACCGAAACTTAGTGTCTTTGATCGCCCTTTTCCTTTTTGCAGGTACGGTCGCGCTTGCGCAGAACCGCCCCAATATCATCTACATCCTGGCCGACGATATGGGAATAGGAGATGCTTCCTGCTATAATCCGGAGTCGAAAATCATTACTCCAAATATTGACAGGCTTGCAGCGCATGGGATTCGGTTTACGGATGCCCATACCAGTTCGGCCGTCTGTACGCCCACCCGCTATGGCATCCTTACCGGGAGGTACAACTGGCGCTCTACCTTAAAAAGCGGGGTTTTGGGAGGGTATTCAACAGCCCTGATAGATCCGGACCGCTTGACCGTAGGCAATCTCCTGCAGGAAAGCGGCTACCATACGGCATTTATCGGCAAATGGCACCTAGGCTGGGATTGGGCCTTTACGCAGTCTTATAAAAACCTGAATAGTTTAGACAACAACCTGGAAGTAGACTATACGCAACCCATAAAAAACGGGCCCATGGAGAGGGGTTTTAGCTATTCCTATGGCTTTAGCAGTTCGCTGGACATTCCTCCCTACGTATACGTAGAAAATAACCGGGTCACCGCGGTACCAAACCGCATGACGGTCAATGTGGATGAAAAGGCCTTTTGGCGGAATGGACCGACAGGAGCGGATTTTGACCATACGCAAGCTTTGCCTCACTTGACCTCCAAAGCAGTATCTTACATTCATGAACAGGCAGCTAAGAAAGATCCATTTTTCCTTTACTTCGCGCTTCCAGCACCCCATACGCCAATATTGCCGCTGACGGAGTTTATGGGCAAAAGCAATACAAATATGTACGGGGACTTTGTGCTGCAAGTGGATGACGTGGTTCGAAGGATTACGCAGGCCTTGGAGGAAAAAGGCATCTTGGAAAATACGATCCTAATTTTCACAAGTGACAACGGATGCTCTCCGAGGGCGAGTTTTCCGGAGTTGAAAAAAGTCGGGCACAATCCCAGTTATATTTTTCGGGGGCACAAGGCGGACATTTATGAAGGGGGCCACAGGGTACCATTTATCGTCCATTGGCCAAAAGCAATTCCGGAAGGGAGAATTGTGGACGAGATCATCTGCACCACGGATTTGATGGCTACAGTGGCAGAACTTACCGGGTATAGGCTCCCGGATGATGCCGGGGAAGACAGCTTTTCCTTTCTTCCGCTTTTGAAACACCAACAACAGCTTCCCGTCAGGCCGCAGATAGTACACCACTCCATTGAAGGCAGGTTTGCAATCCGAAAGGGGGACTGGAAACTGATCCTTTGGCCGGGTTCGGGCGGATGGAGTGCACCCATGAGTGGTGACGCCATAAAGGGACTTCCCGACATGCAGTTGTATAATTTGGCAATTGACCCCGGAGAAACAGCGAACGTTGTCGCAGCCAATCCCGAACTGGCAGCGAGCTTAAAAGAAGAACTTGCCCAGCTTATCAAAAACGGCCGGAGTACCCCCGGGCCGCTTCAAAAAAATGACGGTCCGGAAAAATGGAGTCAGGTGACTTGGGCGTATGAGTAGTGTTTTGACGACAGCGTTAGCGGGATTGGGCGTGTATTAACGGTAACCGCCAAGCAAAAACTAAATAAATAGGTTTTTTTCGACAAAATTTTGACACTTTTTAAAGTGAGAATTTTTTTATATTAAATTAATAAATTAAATTTTGATAAGTTTTAAAAACACGGGTACCATGCGGTGCGAGAAGACGCTATTTTTTAGATTAGGTAAAACCCGTGTTTTTGATTCCGGTGAGCCATTACCCAGCCTATTTCAATCAGTACGATATGTCTAACTAAATGGATTTTGAAACACCTTGATACCCTACCGGATGATGAGTTATTGACGCTCTTGCAGCGTAATGGTGAATCCCGTGCTTTTGAAGCATTGTACAACCGGTATTTTGCACCGGTGTATCGGTATGTGTATAAGGTGATGCAGGACAAGGAAACAGCTGAAGATCTCGTACAGAACATTTTTATCGGGCTTTGGAAAAATGTTGATAAACTACATATAGAAAATCTTAGGGCCTATCTCTTCGGGGCAGCGAGAAACCAAATTGCCAAGCACCTTCGCAAAAGCAAATTTAACCTTGTGCAGCTGGAATACATTGATACTTGGGAAGCTTCCCGTATCACGGAGGATTACCTGCAAGAACAGGATACGCGCACGGCCATAGAGGCAGCAATAGGCCGATTACCCAAAAAATGTAAAAACGCCTTTGAACTGAGTCGGTTTGGGTTTCTGACAAACAAGGAGATCGCCACTAAGATGGGAATATCGGTTTTCACGGTTGAAAACCATATCAAAAAAGCATTATATTACCTGCGGCAGTCAATTGAAATAGTCGTTTTGGTTTTCATTTCGCTCTAAAGTAATTTTTTTTTCTGGTACACTAGCTGATTGTTTCTTTTTTGGGTACTTCTGTAATATAACAATCGCGGTATTGATGAAAAATCAAACGATTTTTGAAGTAGCCAGGGCTTTTTTCTCGAAAAAAGGCAGTGAAGAGGAACGGCAGGAGTTTGAAAAGCTCCTTGACGCCTTGGAAGAACGTGGCGAAGCGCCCACTGAGGCGGAAATGAGTGAGTCAAAATCCCGGGTGTCGGAGAGGGTCTTTGGCTCCGTTCGACGTAAGCAAAACCTTAGGCAGCTATATCAGGCAGGACGGCGCTATGCGGCTTCGATGGTCGTGTTGGCGGTGTTATTCGCGACCATTTACGTTAGCATTACCCGTAATCCGACAAGTCCTGAATGGTTGACAAAGTCCACCGAGATCGGCATGAGATCCACCATCAGCTTGAGCGATGGTACCATGGTCCGGTTAAATGAGAATAGCAGGCTGGAGTTTCCGGCGTTTTTCGAGTCAAGTAGCAGGACTGTCCACCTCTTTGGAGAAGCGTATTTTGATGTGACTGCCGATCCGGATAAGCCTTTTAAAGTACTTTCCAAACAAACCGAAGTGACCGTGTTGGGGACAAGGTTCAACGTAAATACCTTCCAATTACCGGTAGTAACCGTAGCGGAGGGAAGTGTTAAGGTAGCCGATACCCTGTCGAAAGGCAATGTCCTACTTTCTCCGGGACAACAGGCCGTGCTTTATGAAGGCCAAATAGATGTAAGGGAGGTCAATCCCGAGTTCTTTATTGGGTGGCACACCCGCAAATTGCAATTCGACGCCCTACCTGTTGAGGAAGTATTTGGCATATTAGAGCGCGCTTACGGGGTCACCATTGCATTTGACAGCAGTTCCAAAAAAGTAAATTGCCTGATTACCGGCTACTACGAAGGCGAGCGAATAGAGACGATAATGAAGGGCCTTACCAATATTCTTGATTTCACTTATGAAACAGATGTATCTACCAAGACCATCACTTTAACCATCAGACAATGTAAAAAATAGACAGCCTATGCAAAACACCTCTTGTTAGAAAAAGATCCAGAGACTGCGGCCACAGCTCTGGATCAAGCCTTAAACTTTATAATTAAATCACTTCACTAAGAAGATTAAAGCATTCAAAATTATGAAAATTAATTTACTAAAACTATTGATCATGGCATCAAAAAGGCTCCTCTATGCCTTCTTTGTACAAGTATTGGCGATGCAGTTTATCCTTGCTACGCCTTCCAACAGCCAAAATTTGGAGGATGTGAGTATCAACATCGATGTAGCTTCCAAGTCATTTAAGGAGGTTTTGGACCACATTCAGGAAAAAACTTCCTTTAGGTTTACCTATAACCAAAGCATCGCAAACAGCAAAACCTCTTACAGCTTTTCCTTTATGGACAGCAATCTAAGGGAGGTATTGGCGTACCTGGCGGAAAATTCGGAGTTTAGTTTCAAACGTCTAAACAATACCATTTATGTTGTTCCTAGTCCTGTAGGTTCGAGGGAAAGTGTGAGCTCCGTTTCGGAGAATCTGCCTATAAACGAATCCGATGTCCCGGAGATAAGCGGGATAATCAAAGACGCGACGGGAGAACCTATCCCGGGGGCATCCGTGCTTATAAAGGGTACCACAGTAGGCACAGTTACCGATCTTTCGGGCAATTTTGTGTTGGATGTTGCCGAAGGGGCTGTTTTAGTGGTTTCTTTTATCGGATATGCAACCAAGGAAGTAGTTGTGGGCGGACAGACCTCACTCACCATCACCTTGGAGGTTGAATCCCAGGCACTCGGAGAAGTAGTCGTAACGGCCTTTGGTTTGGAACGAAAAAAGGAGTCACTCGTGTACTCAGTGACCGAGGTTAGGGGAGAAGAATTCACGCAGGCGAGAGAAACCAATATTGCAAACGCGCTAACCGGAAAAATTGCCGGTGTGAACGCAACCAGTATGGCCAGCGGACCGGGAAGCTCCAGCCGGGTAGTAATCCGGGGAAATGGATCTCTTAACGGAAACAATCAGCCTTTATATGTAATCAACGGAATGCCCATTTCAAATAATCCCACCACCATTTTGGATCAAGCAAATGGCGCTACCACGGATTTGGGGGACGGTATACAAAGTATTAATCCGGATGATATCGAATCGATTTCGGTATTGAAAGGTGGAGCAGCTGCTGCCCTTTACGGCAGTCAAGCTGCCAACGGCGTCATTTTGATCACCACCAAGCAGGGAGCGAGGGGAAAAAAGGGAATGGGGATCGAAATAAATTCCAACGTCACCGTAGGTACCATTAATATTTTCCCGGATTACCAATACGAATACGGGCAGGGAAGTTTGGGTATTCGCCCCCGAAATCAGGGAGAGGCCAAAAGTACCGGGCGCTTGTCTTTTGGTGAAAAAATGGACGGACAGCCTTATGTTCAGTTTGACGGGGTGATGCGGCCTTATTCGCCCGTAAACGTAAAAGACAACATCAAGAATTTCTATCGATCTAGTACCAATGTCGTGAATACCGTAGCCATTTCAGGTGGTAATGAAGGTGTTATCTACAGATTTTCAATGTCAGACCTGAGGTCGCAGGCGATCGTTCATGGATCGAACTTCAGCAGGCAAACGGCCAACCTCAATCTAAAAACATTCCTAAGCGATAAACTTAGCTTCGACACCCAAATCCAGTACAATTATGAGGCAGGAGTAAACCGGCCGGGTGTAGGATACGTGGGGACAAACTCAGCCTGGGGTGTTTACTTACTCGCGAATACGGTAGATGTCCGCAGCCTCGCTCCGGGCTATAATCCCGAGACCGGACAAGAAATTGAATGGCAACATGTCAACCAAGCCACAAACCCCTACTTTGCGAGGGACAGAATGAGGAATGAAGATTATCGAAACAGGGTCATTTCCCAAGCCAGCTTGACGTATGACGTGTTGCCGAACATGTTTATAAAGGCGGATTTTATGCGTGACTTTAGCAGTTGGAACGGAGAGGATTATTATCCAAAAGGCACCGCTTTCCGCCCGCTTGGCACCTATAGATCGGTAAGCGATGAGCAGTCTAGAACAAACGCCCGCTTGATTGCCAACTACAGCACCGGGTTTTTTGAGCATTTTAACTTTGCAGCCATGGCAGGAGCGAACCTGGAAAGAGACAATATTTTTTCCACGTCCCTTGTTGGATCAGAATTCATTATTCCCGATTGGATCAGCCATGCCAACTTAGCCATTTTGGTTCCGGATAAAGCATTGGTCCGGTCTGGTACCAATTCCGTATTTGCGTCCACGGATTTCAATTATAAAGAGACCATTTATTTAAGCTTAACCGCCCGACAGGATTGGTTCTCTACCCTAAGCACCGGGAACAACCGGATCTTTTATCCGTCCATCGGAGGCAATGTCATTTTATCCAGTCTGTTCAAGCTCCCCAAAAGCATCGAATTCGCCAAGTTCCGCAGTTCTTGGGCGGAAGTGGGGAGTGCCACGGTGGCACCCTACGCCATCAATCAGCTTTACGGGTTTCGACAAGGCGGGCATATGGGAGTTCCTGTGCAAACATCGTCCACAGCGATTTCCAATCCGAATCTGAGACCGCTGACATCCACTACATTTGAAGTGGGATTGGATGCGAGTTTTTTACAGGGAAGGCTGGGTATCGACCTGACATATTACCGGCGAATGAATACGGATGACATTGTCTCTACCGGTATCGCCCCATCCTCCGGGGCCACCTCTATTCTCTTGAACGTAGGGAAGATAAGAAATAGGGGAGTGGAACTCCTACTGACGGGCGTTCCAGTCAAGTCGGGTAACTTTACCTGGACTACCAGCTATAACTTGGGCTATAATGAAAACCGGGTAATTACGCTTGCTGAAGGTCAGGCTACTGGAGCGAGTAGCTTGTTGGGAAAAGACCTGAGTACCCGCTTTGGCAGAAGCTATATGTATAATGAAGATGGGGTACGCGTCTACAACAGCCGAAGCAGGTATGCCATGCTAGGTCCCGTACAGCCGCTGGGGATTGGTGTACCACCCTACACCATGGGGTTTGAAAACACCTTTTCCTATAAAAACTTCTCGCTGAATATTCTCTTAGACGGAAAATTTGGCAACCATTTCTTTTCCCAAAACAAACAATACATGTGGCGATTCGGACTGCTGAAGGAGACCTTGCCAGGCAGGGAAGATGGACTTACGTATTCTGGTGTAGATCAAAATGGCGATGAATTTACCCAAACATGGCCTGCGACCTTTATGTCTACCTACTACAATAACGATGGGCAATATGCGGAGAACTTTATGATTGACGGAAGTTTTGTCAAACTTAGAAACCTGATTTTAAACTACAATATCCCATTAAGCAAGGTTCAAGCCCTTGGATTGAATACCGCTCAAATTTCGTTGGTTGCCAGAAATCTTGCGATCCTTTACAGGAACTCCGATCACTTTGATCCAGAGCAGGGTTTTGATCCAAATAGCAACAACCAAAATTTTGCCGGAGTGATGTTACCTAGAACGAGAGAGATTGGGTTAAACCTGAAAGTTAGTTTTTGATCCGACTATCTCCTTTCGATTATTTAACTTAAATCGTATTCAATTATGAAAATCATATATAATTACTCCCTGATAATTTTAGCATTCGTCAGTTTTGGCTTGCTCGGCTGTAGTGATTTGAAAGACCTATCCGAATTAAACAAAAACCCGGATGCCTTTGAAGAGGTAGTTCCGGAGTATCTTTTTACCAATTCCCAACTTACTGGAGCAGCCTTCAATTTCACCAACGGAGCAGATGGTCAGCATTATATTTTGGCGCAAGCCATGCAGCATTTTGCGACGCATAGTGAGGTTAGGGGAACAGGTGATAAATACTTTAACGAAAGTATGGCTAGAAGCCATTGGGCGATATACAATTCGTCCTTGATGGACAATGAGCGCGTTATTCAGGCTGTAGAAGATGATCCGGAGAAGATCAACTTGCTGTCGGCGGCAAGAATATGGAAAACATACATGTTTCATATTGTCACGGACGTGCACGGGGATGTGCCTTATTCGCAGGCCCGGAGTGTTCTTGCTGGGGATATTCGACCGGCCTATGACCGGCAAGAAGACATTTATATGAACATGTTGCAGGAACTGGAGAATGCCGCCAATGCCTTTAATCCCGCACTTCCGACCTTTGGAAGTTCTGATTTGTTCTATGGCGGTGACATAGCAAAATGGAAAAAGTTTTCATATTCGCTTATGCTCCGCTTGGCAATGAGGCTGAGTGAGGTTAAGCCGGATGTTGCTGAAACCTGGGTAAAAAAGGCCATAGCGGGCGGTGTCATTATTGAAGATAGCGACATCGCTAAAGTCTCATTTGAAGACGGTCCTGTACCACATAGCCGCAATCCGAAGGCGGCGGTATTGCTGCAGCAGGATTATCAGGATCCCCAAGTAGGAATTAGCAACACGCAAGGTGGAAAATACGCAGAAACATTAATAGATCATTTAAAATCCACCGGAGATCCCCGGTTAAATGTTATCGCGGTGGTATGGGTAGACGCCCCAAGCGGAAGCGGCTATGTCTATGATACAGCAACGGTGCTTCAGCGGGGAATGAAGAACGGGGCGTTTTTTGGGGAGCCGGATGATTTTCAGACGTATTCTGAACCGCATCCAAATACTATTCTAAATTTTGCCAGCCCGGTGCTTACGATGACCAATGCCGAGACACAGCTGCTTCTGGCAGAAGCCGCGCTTAGAGGTTGGTATACGGGGGATGCTAAGACTGCATACGAGGAAGCCGTAAGGGCAGGTATGCGTCAGTGGGCCTTGTTTGGAGATGAAGGGGTTATTTCTGAGGAGAAAATTGAAGCCTATGTAGCTGGAAATCCTTATCTTTCTGCTGGTTCCTATGCGGAAAGGCTTGAGCAGATCAGCACGCAAAAATGGGTTTCCTTATTATTGGATAACTATGAGATCTTTGCGAATTGGCGAAGAACAAACTATCCAACCCTGATTCCGACCAATTATCCCGGAAATATTACAGGTGGTACGATTCCAAGAAGATTGATCATTCCTGATTCCGAAATTACATTGAACGAAGATGCGTTCATGGAGGCATATACCCGGCAGAATGTAGGTAACCTGTTTACCAGTACGGTATGGTGGGATCCCCAATATCAGCGATAACCCTAAAACAATTTAAATCCATCAAAAATGCAAGAAAAACAAAAAGCAAGCAGAGCCGGTAAGTTCGCTAATGTAAAAAGTTGTCTTGTCATCGCCCTATTTTTTGCATGCTCTTTTGGGCTGTACGGCAGCATGCCTGCGACGGCATCCGATCCGGGTACTGTCCTCAACGAAATTCGACTAGTCCGACAAGTAGCCGTTCCCATGCGTGATGGGACCATTCTCTATGCCGATATCTACAGGCCTGCAAAGCCTGGAAAGTATCCCGTGATCGTGACGCGTACTCCTTACGGATTGCAGCGGGACAACGTCCATCATGAGCGGATGATGAAGTTTGCCCAGCGCGGCTATATCGGCATCGTTCAGGATGTACGGGGACGCTATGAAAGTGATGGCAAATGGGAGCCTTTCCGCGACGAAGCCAACGACGGCCACGATACCATCGAGTGGATCGCCAAGCAGGAATTTTCCAACGGAAAGATTGCCATGCAAGGAGGTTCGTACCTTGGCCATAATCAGTGGGCCGCTGCCAGTCAAAGTCCGCCGAGTTTGGACGCCATCTTTCCATCCGTGGCTTCCACGAATCTTTACGCCAATTGGATTACCATGGGAGGTGCATTCCGCCTTAGTTTTAACTACGGCTGGGGTGTCGTCCGTATGCCCAACCGGATCATGCTACCGCAATATTGGCATACCGCAGCGTATACTCCAGAGGAGCTTACCTATGATAATATTCTGATGCACTTACCGCTTAAAGATGGTGACTTGAAGAGTGCGGGTTACGCTGTGCAGCATTACAGAGACTGGGTAAAGCACGAAAGCTACGACGACTACTGGAAGGCAATCAGTGATGAGGAGCGATTCGAAAAGGTGTTGGTTCCCGCATACAATACAGGTGGCTGGTTTGATATTTTCCTTATGGGAACCTTGGACGGGTATGTAGGAATGAAAACCCGGGGAGGCACTCCTGAAGCCCGAAAAGGCACGAAATTACTCGTCGGGCCTTGGGGTCATGGTCCGGGGACAAGTTTCGGCGACCTTGACTTTGGCGCACATGCGTTCGTGGACCTTTTCGAAGAAGAACTGCGGTATTATGATTTTCACCTCAAGGGTATTCAAAACGGCATAGATACCGAAAAGCCAGTCAGAATATTTTACATGGGTGAAAACAAGTGGCGTCATGAGGACAACTGGCCAATCCCGGGTACACAGTATAAAGCGCTCTACATGACAGGCGATGGTCCCGCAAATACCCTTCGGGGCGGTGGCAAACTTACCTTTGAAAAGCCCTCCAAAAGCGGTATCGACAATTACCTCTATGATCCGAATCAGCCGGTAATGACCTATGGGGGAAACAATTGCTGCGGTACGCCTACCATCGCAGGACCAAAGGATCAGCGAAATATTGAGCGTAGAAATGACGTGCTGGTATATACCTCAGAATTCCTGACCGAACCAATCACGGTGGCCGGACCCATCACGATGAAACTCCATGCAGCTACGGATGGACCGGACACAGACTGGATGATCAAACTGGTCGATGTCTATCCTGACGGGAGTGCCTACCCTGTTTCCGAAGGAATTCTGCGGGCACGCTTTAAAGACGGTTTGGATAAAATAAACCTGCTTACACCGAATCAAGTGTATGAATTTGAAATTGAAATGATGGGTACCGCAAATGTATTTCAACCGGGACACCGTATCCGTATAGACATCACATCAAGTAATTTCCCGCAATTTGACCGTAATCCAAACACAGGTAAGCCTCAGGGAACTGATGCTGAGGTAAGAATCGCCAAGCAGACCATCCATCATGGCGGTTCCAGACCGAGTCATATTGTTCTGCCTATAGTAAACGGATTTTAAGTCCTTCAAGATGATCACAAGACGAGCACTTATAAAAAGACTCTCAGCCCTTCCCTTACTGGGAGGGGCCTTTGGGAGCAATCTCTTTTTTCCAACTTCTGCGGCAGCCGCAATAGCTCCTGCAAAGCGGAATCTGATTCAGGAACTTGGCTTACGTACCTTTATCAATGCCGCCGGAAACTACACTTCCATGACCGCATCCCTAATGCCGGAGGAAGTCATGGATACCATTAATGAATCTGCCAAACACTACGTTATGTTGGATGACGTGCAGGATGCTGTGGGAAAAAAAATCGCGGCACTTTGCCACGCAGAAGGCGCCATGGTCACGGCCGGGTGTTGGTCTGCGCTGGTTTTGGGTACCGCCGGTGTACTTACCGAAAAGGATGCCAAAAAAGCGGCCATGCTGCCTTTTTTGGATGGGAGTGGGATGAAAAGCGAAATTATCCTTCAGAAAACGCATGCTAACGGATATCACCATGCCCTTACCAATACGGGGGCGAAGCTGGTATTGATTGAAACACGGGCTGAACTGGAAAAAGCCATAAACGAAAAAACAGCGATGATGTGGTTTTTAAACCGGGAGGAACCACAAGGCCAAATCAAGCATGCTGAATGGCTAGAAGTGGCAAAAAACCATGGTATACCTACCATGAATGACATCGCCGCGGATGTTCCACCGGTGGAGAATCTCTGGAAATACAACGATATGGGTTATGACCTCGTGGCTATCTCCGGCGGAAAGGCGCTCTGTGGTCCGCAAAGT
>WGNT01000068.1 GCA_016124425.1 Cytophagales bacterium | reverse complement strand
CGCAAATCAACGTCAGCTCATCAGCAAGTTTTTCTTTGATGCTATCAAATTTGGTATGTGTGGCAATAAATTTAAAAAGTATGTGCACCTTCTGCAGTTCATGTTCACTCATTACCAGACGGGTATCTTCTAGTGGCTCGTTAAAAACAAACTCCAAATTTGCTACAATTACTTCTTGGATGAAATTTTCCGCATCGTCCTGGGAAAACCCAGTGCTTATTAGCTTCCCGTTGGAAATTGCCACTAGGCGCAATTCACTCACTATTTCAATAGTAGAATTTGGGTGACCGCTCTTTAGCGTTCCGTTTACCAAGCTTGCAACCAATTTGGCGGGATCGGCCCATGGAGATCCTTCAAAGATTCCTCCCTTGGTAAGGCCTTCTATATTATCATAAATTAGAGACAGTCCTTCTGGAGTGTAGACCAGCAAATCGATCTGACTCATTATTGTGCTTGCTTTCGCCGGCTTCATAAGTGGCGTAGCCTGTATAAACTCACTAAGATGTTGCTCAAATTTCCGATGTGATTCTTCTGTAATTGCCTGATTGTGCATGTAGCGCAGGGTGTTTTAGGAATAAATAGGTGAAAACTCAGTAGATGGTGAAAGGCAAAAAACAGCACCTCTCCAAGTAGAAAGGTTCT
Source organism: Cytophagales bacterium (assembly GCA_016124425.1). Classification (GTDB taxonomy): domain Bacteria; phylum Bacteroidota; class Bacteroidia; order Cytophagales; family Cyclobacteriaceae; genus Lunatibacter. The sequence goes on along the minus strand of WGNT01000068.1, from coordinate 19,247 downwards.
GTTTTCGCCTTTTAGGCCACTCTGTTAATGATAAAAATCGACATTCTCATAATGGAGAAGCAATTCAGTCACTCTATCCGGATCTTCTCCTCTAAAATTGACTGTGCCGAAGTGGTTTCCAAATCCTTCCCTGCTGTTGATTTTTTGATTGGTATAAGGAGGGATAAGATTATGATCCAGAAAATAGGGTTCCTCTTTCAGTTCCTCAGGCATTTCTAGTTTATTTATGACATCTTTATGCGGATAGATCATCACATTCCCGTAGAATTGTTTCGGACGGGCATCCATTGGAGGAAGTATATTATTTAGTTCCTCTTCGGACAGCGACGGATCATGGCATAGGACGAACGCACCCAAGGCATCAAACCCATAAGCCTTTCCAGCCAACTCCAGTATATGGCCGCCTGGAATCCTGCAGGCTACCTCTCCGAAACTTAACTCGTCGTTTTCGGTAAGGAACCACTCCGGATGAATCATTCCGTATTCGATACCAAATAAGTCCACCAACTTTTGCATTTCCTTCATGATCTTAACCCGCTTGGTATGCAGGTGATGACCCTCTGGGATGAAATTCGAGTAACCGAGCTTTACGTACTCCGTAATGTTGAGAAACCGGATCTTCCCTCCATGAATAAATGCCTCGCAAGAAAATTCTGTTCCGGGTAAATGGCTTTCTGCCAAACATGGAAAATCACTTTCCCGACATTTGTCATCAACATCCTGCATTGACTTCAGTAGCCTGTGCCCCACTGTACCCGCTGAAGCAAATGGTTTTATATGAACCCAACTATCCTGTTCTCCCTCAATCTGTAGGTTCGCTTGGTTTAGCCGTTTCATAAAGTTTTTTACACCTTCCTTAGTATAGACCTCTTCAAAAAGTCCCACGCGAAGCCCACCTATCAGTGCCTTCCGCTTCATCATCGCCTTGTTTCTGAACAAAAAGGCTCGGTTAAAAATCCGAGAGTCGCCCCGATAGATGGAATTAAGGGCTCCAGCCCATTCCACCGTTTCTTCAAATAGCGGAACGGCGACATTTGATTTGAAAGGTTTTAATTTTTCGTATAAATCCAGGGAATTGGAGGAATCACTCCATTCGTCGAACTGATAGCTGACGAAGGGAATGTTGTTTTCCCGGGCGTAATCTTCAAAATCAGGGAAAGAAACCACTACGTAGGGCTTGTTGAGTTTTTGCATACTTTCGATCACAGGCAAACTCCAGCCCATCAACGCAAAACATGTTGCCATAATATTTCTTGGTTTAGTTGATAAAAATTCCTTTCCCAATACTGTATCAAAAGTGCGACCAATGACGTAGTTTTGCTATATTTTATTTATATTTAATCACATTATTATAAAAAAGCTAATAATATTATCATTCAGAACAGTTATTTGGCTAAAGGAATTATAGAACGAAAAAAGGGGAAAGCCTAGCATTATCAAGCAGGTTAGTGGCTTGATGAAGGGAAAAAAAGGGACGTTGAAACAAAGGAAAAAAGCTTACAATTTTTATTTAGAATTAGTTTAAATAAAACAAACTTTTATATATTTGCCTCATCAAAACGCTTTCGCGTTTTATTGACAAACCAAACTATCACTAGTATAATAATCAAAAAACACCACAATGAAACGTTCTTTTTACCCCATTGTTTGCTCATTATTTTTGTTAAGTTCTGTGCTGTCTTCCTGCGGAGATGAAGGTGAACGGCCGGCACTTTCCATTCCTACCTCATACGACGCCTCTGGGTATTCGGCTTCAACTCCCGTTCAGCAGGCTGTTTTGGCCCAATTAGCAGCTTTAACTACTGAAATGCAAAAAGGAAGACGAGGAGAAACCGTCGCTCAAGGGTCACTTGTAAGTCTTTATAGGGCTGGAAATCCGAATCTTGAGGCAGTAACAACCGCTTACTATAACGGTCGTCTTCTCGGCACAGGTGGCTGGTTTGATGAGCTTGCCAAATCAAGTGGCGGTACCGTATACACCCCCGGTATTCCTCAAGGAGAAGGAGGTACCTTGGGAGGGTATTTCTTCGATGAAAACGGCCTAGAAATGGAACAAATGGTGGAAAAAGGGTTGTTTGGTGCAGCCTTATATAACCATGCAACAACCCTTCTTTCTACCCAAATGACGTCAGAAAATGTAGACCAATTGCTTGCTATTTACGGGGCTACACCCGCATTTTCCAATTCGAGCTCTTCTAATGTTGCGTCGGATGTGCGGGATCGCTTCATGGCTAACTATGCGGCGCGCAGGGATAAGAATGATGGCAACGGCCTATACACTCAAACAAAGACAGCCTTTTTAAAACTTCAGGCTGCCACCAAAGCCGGTCAGGGCTATGAAATGGAAAAAGACGAAGCTATTGCAGATATCAAACTTCTTTGGGAAAAAGCAAACGCAGCGACAATTATCAATTATTGCCATACAACAATTAGTCGATTAAGCGCAACAAACCCCAGTGCGAATGACATTGGTGCAGCCCTTCATGCTTACAGCGAGGCTGTCGGATTTTTGCATGGATGGCGAACTATACCCCAAGGAAACAAGCGAATCACGGATAATCAGATCGATGCGTTGCTGGTTTTATTGAACGCTCCCCATAACGCGGTTCCTACCTCTTATAAGTATGTTACCGATCCTGTAAATGAGTTGCCCAAGTTAAGTCAGGTAATTAATCAGCTTCAAACGCTCTATCAATTCAGCGCGCAGGATATCGAAGATTTTAAGAAAAACTGGGTAAGCGAACAAGGAAGATAACCCAACAAGAATCAGGACCCACCAAACAATTGTGCTGGTGGGTCGTATTTCAATGATTAACAATTAACACCTATGAACAGAACATTGATCCTAATTACCCTTCTTGGTTTAGGACTATTAACCGGGATGGTTTCCTGCAACGAAAGTGAAACTCCGACGGAAAGTGGATTTAACCGGGGGGAAATGCTTACAAATGTCGTACAAAAACTCATAATTCCAGCCTTTACCGATCTAGGGACACATGTTGCGGCCCTATCGCAACGGGCAGAGGCATTTACCCAAAGCCCTACCCCAACGACTCTTAGCAGCTTACAAGAAGCCTGGAGTACAGCTTACACTTCTTGGCAGTTTGCCAATTCCTTTAACTTTGGGCCTGCCGGTGAACAGGGAGTTAGAAGGGGGTTGAATGAAGAGATTGGTACCTTTCCCATTTCTATTGCAAAAGTTGAAAATGCGGTATCCGGAACTCCAAATTTCAATGACTTCAACAGGGATGCCCGAGGCTTTTTAGCGGTCGAATACCTTATTTTCGGTATGGGAAAAACGCCGACAGAACTAGTTGACGAGTTCTCTACACAGAAGCGTAAGGATTTTTTGTTGGGGGCGATTTCCGATATTGATCGCAGAGTTAATGAGGTGCTTTCCGCATGGAACGGGGGCTATTCTACTACCTTTGTCCAGAATGTGGGAACAGATGTGGGAAGCAGTACGTCCATGCTTTACAATGAATTTGTTAAAAGCTTTGAAGCTATCAAGAATTTCAAGTTAGGATTGCCATTAGGAAGGAGGCCGGGCCAAACTCAAGCGGAACCACAGTTGGTAGAGGCTTATTATTCAGGCAAATCTCTTGAGATGTTGGAAGCGAATCTGGTCGCCGTGGAAAACATCTGGTTTGGACGAAGCCGGGAAGGTCAGGACGGTGCTGGATTCCGGGAATATTTACAATCCGTGGAAGGGGGACAGGCACTTATTGCTGCTACCGAAGCACAGATGACGGCGGTGAAATCCGCATTGGCTGCCGTACCAAAAACATCCACGCTTGCCGAACAGATTCAACAGGCTCCGCAGCCTGCAGACAAGCTTCATACTGAACTTCAAAAACATACCCGCTTCTATAAGAGCGATATGTCTTCGATTTTGGGTATTTCTATCACCTTCAGCAGCGGTGATGGTGATTAAAAACGGACAGGTTGCTGAAATCTAACTATTAACCGAGCCTTGTGCTTAAGCATTCTTTCATTGATACATTGGCGACTTCTTTACGTATAGAAGTCATTTCGGCTACACTGAGGGAGCGCGTTCGGGCGACTCCCTTTTCTGTATTTCGGGCAGTTTTCGGATTGTTGATGGCGTTCGGTGCAGTGCGCTTCATGTGGTTGGGGTGGATAGAAGATCATTATCTGGCTCCGCAGTTTCATTTCAACTATTGGGGATTCGAGTGGGTGAAGCCACTCCCAGCAATCTTCATGTATGGCGTTCACTATCTGATGATCGCTTCGGCCGTAGGGGTCATGGTAGGTACCAAATGGGTTTATCGTGCTTCCGCAATTACGCTATTTTTGACTTTCACCTATACAGAACTTATAGACCTTACCTATTACCTCAACCATTATTATTTTGTAAGTATTGTTTGCGCGTTGCTTTGTATCATACCCTCACCTCCAGCTATTTGGGATAAGCAGGCTACCATCCCTCATTGGGTCGTGGTTATTTTTAAGCTGCAGATTGCCATTGTGTATATTTATGCGGGTTTGGCGAAAATCAACTATGATTGGTTGGTTGAGGCACTTCCGCTAAAAATATGGCTGCCTGCACACGATCATCTTCCGATAATTGGGCCGCTTTTTACATGGACGATTACGCCCTATCTCTTCTCTTGGTTTGGCATGTTGTATGATTGCCTGATTGTTTTCTTTCTTCTCAATACCCGGACAAGATTGGCCGCATACCTTACCGTTATCATCTTTCATTCCCTTACGGGAGTTTTGTTCCAGATTGGCATATTTCCGCTCGTAATGATTGGTTGTACGTTGATTTTTTTCGATTTTGGTAGGGGCAAACCTGCCGAGCCCTCCCCACTTCGCCCCCTAACACCAAAAGTCAGTCTACGTGCGCTTGTGCTTGTAGCCCACTTTGCGTTCCAATTGCTGTTTCCATGGAGGTTTTTACTCTACCCTGGAAATGTTTTTTGGACAGAACAGGGGTATCGGTACGGATGGCGTGTGATGCTTATGGAAAAGGCGGGTACTGCCATATTCTACGTAAAAGATAGCAAAAGCGGGAGAGAGGGAGTAGTTGATAATAGTGAATTTCTTAATCCCCATCAAGAAAAACAAATGGCTATGCAGCCGGATATGATTCTTCAGTTTGCCCACTTCCTGGGGAACCATTATGCCAAAATAGGGTTAGACAACCCGCAGGTACGTGCAGAGGTGTACGTAACACTAAATGCACGCCCCAGCCGATTGCTTATTGATCCGAATGTAAATCTCATGAAAGAAAGAGATACCTTTGCACCCAAAACTTGGATATTGCCCAACTGAAATGCCACAGGAAATACCACTTCATTTCTGCATAACCCTTCCAAAAAGAAAGAGCATTTTATGGGTTCCTGCTCTGGTTTTAACCGTATTTTTTGCCGGATTGGGAGCATTCCCTTCAGAGAGTTTTGCCCAATCCTTCTCCGTATCGGGAAACGTACTGATCCAAGGACAACCTTGCATGGGAACGCCAACAATCGCATTAAAGGGAAGCAGTCTGTCAACCGATGCTGATCAAGACGGCAATTTCCGCCTGTCGGGCGTACCTGCCGGCGTGCATACATTCGTCGCATTTTGTCTCGGTAAAAAGATGGTGGAGCAGGTTGTTGACATTAAACAAGACCTGACAGGCATATCCTTTATCCTAGAAGAAATAGAAAACGTACTGGAAGACGTACAGGTCGACGGCCGCCGAGTAGATGGCTTCGCCGCTTCAAGGCTTGAATCCGTGGAAAATTTCGGGGTTTATGACGGACGCAAAAGTGAAGTAATCCTGCTGAAAGAAATGGTCGCGAATACGGCAACGAACAACGCTAGACAGGTATATTCCCGCATCACGGGCCTTAATATCTGGGAAAGTGACCAGACTGGGCTACAATTAGGTATTGGCGGAAGAGGCCTAAGTCCCAACCGCACTTCCAATTTCAATGTACGCCAAAACGGCTATGATATTTCAGCTGATGCCCTAGGTTATCCAGAATCCTATTACACCCCTCCAGTAGAAGCCCTTGAGCGGATAGAAATTGTCCGTGGAGCCGCTTCCCTCCAATACGGTACCCAGTTTGGCGGAATGCTCAACTTCCGCTTTCGAAGAGGTACTGAAGAGGCCAAACTACGGGTCACAAGCAGGCAATCAGCGGGCTCTTGGGGCTTTTTTGGGTCGTTTAACAGCGTAGAGGGAAAGGTAGGAAACATGCGCTACTACACGTACTATCAGTATAAAAAAGGAGACGGTTACCGTCCCAACTCCGGGTTTTCATCGCACAATTTTTATACCTCGCTGGATTATACATTTAGCGAAAAATCCTCGGCCAGTCTAGAACTAACGAAAATGAGCTACCTCACCCAACAGGCCGGAGGATTAACAGACCGGCAGTTCGAAGAAAATCCCCGCCGTTCGTTTAGAGACCGCAACTGGTTTAATGTGGATTGGAACCTCGCCGCGTTGACGTTTACCCATAAATTCTCTGATCAATTACAACTCAATACCCGGAATTTCGCTTTGCTGGCTTCCAGGCAGTCCGTAGGTAATCTCGAACGGATTAATGTCGCTGATTTCGGTGAAGAGCGCACACTGATATCCGGCGAGTTTAGAAATGTGGGGAACGAGACCAGACTACTTCGCTGGTACCGTACAGGAAAGGAAGTGCATACCTTTCTGGTAGGAACGAGACTCTATCATGGTACAACGACTGCCCAGCAAGGCTGGGGAAGCCGAGGAAGTGACGCGGATTTCCGCTATCTAAACCCAACAGATTTGGAAGATTCCGATTATGTGTTTCCGAACCGTAATTATGCCATTTTCGCCGAAAACATTTTCAACCTTAGTCCAAAAATAAGTGTTACGCCTGGCGTTCGCGTAGAAAATATACAGACTTTCGCAGACGGCTATTACAAGCAGTTTGTCTATGATGCGGCGGGCAACGTGATTGTAGAAAATCGATTTGATGAAGCACTTGACCGTAGGCGGAGCTTTTTGCTATTCGGATTGGGTACTAGCTATCGGAAAAGCGAGGGATTGGAACTTTATGCCAACCTGTCCCAGAATTACCGAGCCATCAATTTTACCGACTTACGGATAAACAACCCCAATCTCCGGGTAGATCCCGATATCGCCGATGAGGAGGGATACACCGCTGACATCGGCATAAAGGGCAAAAAGGAATCCCTTTTCACCTACGAGGTCACTCTTTTTTACCTACGTTATTTTGGGAAAATAGGACAGGTACTTCGAACGGATCCCGTTCTTTTTAACGATTACCGCTATCGGACAAACATAGCCGATGCACGAAATATGGGAATCGAAGCATTTGGGGAAGTCTCGCTCCTCAACCTGCTTCAGAGGGAGAGCAAGGATGTGAAATGGACGATGTTTGGTAATCTTTCTCTGATAGATGCCCGCTATATCCGCACCGACGATACCTCCATTCGCAACAAAAAAGTAGAAATGGTGCCACCGGTAACGGTTAAGTTAGGTAGTACATTTCGCTACCGGGCGTTTTCGCTTGCAGCGCAATATTCGTATGTGGACGCCCATTTTTCAGATGCATCAAATGCCGTACGTACAGCAACCGCCGTAGAAGGAATCATCCCGTCCTATTCCGTGACAGACCTATCAGCTGTATATCGCTGGAAGTCCTTTGCATTGGAAGCCAGTGTGAATAACCTATTTAATGAACAGTATTTTACCCGCCGCGCTGATGCTTATCCCGGTCCTGGTATCATTCCTGCCGACGGCAGAGGGTTTTATGCAACGCTTGAAATGAGCTTCTAAAGAACAGGTTTGTTTCGCATTCGGAAAATAACCGGCGTCTAGTAGTCGATTACAGAAGCTAAATCCGTAGTCAATCTCATCAACAAACAGCCTTTTTATAACGCCGGCGTAGGGATAGGTTGCAGTGGTGCCTTTTGTAACGGATCGTTGGAAAGGCCATGCCTTAGCTGCACATCATCCGCCAATGCAGCTGCCAAAGGGATGCTTTCAAGCGACTAGTTTCGGAAGGCAAAAAAACACCCCGGAAGTATATCCGGGGTATTTCGAACCATTATTCGGTCGGGCATTCTTTGGCTATTATTGATTATCTAGTCGGCAGGTACCCAAAGTACGGCATCAGCCACTACTGCTCCGTCTGCTCCCTGATTCGTGACCGAGACATACGCATCCGCTCCCGGACTAAGCGAGAAAGTTCCTATGGAGACCCACTCGCCGGAAGTCTGACCCTCAACACGGATATCCGATTCCTTAATCGTCAGAGAAGATTCGGATTTCCCGTCTGATACCAGTACCTGAGTCTGAGATGTTTCCTCGGCTGTTCGTGAAAAATAAACCAACACGGTATATTTCCCTTCGTTTCTGATGATGGGGCTAAAGCGTACCGATGCAGCTTGCTCGCCTTTTGAAAGCTCCCGGAGAAAACTTGGTCCATACCCGCCGCGGGTTACGCGCTCCCAATCTCCCTGAATTTCCACTCCGGCATCATCATTGTCAACCAATATTTCGGCTGTACTGCCATCTGCCAATGGATTTTCCCGTAACTCACGCTGAAGGGCTGCTACGTCAATATCTTGTACGGGTACTCCATTGTCAATGGCCATACTCGCCGCCACCGCTGCGGATTGTCCTAAGACCATAAAAACCGGTTCCATGCGGATGGATCCATAAGCAATGTGGGTAGCAGAAAGTGCCGCCGGCACGAATAGGTTTTGGGCTTCAGCCTTCTTAGGAATAATAGACCTATAGGCGATGGGATAGGGTCCAAATCCTCCGATCTCGACGTTTCCTTCGTTTTTCACCATCTTTTTCCCGTCTTTTTCGATAACAATACGCTGTATATTATGCGAATCCATGGTATAGGCGGCCATTCCCACGCCGTCTTCCACTACTTCTTCACCCACGCAGTTAGCTTGTGTCATCACATATTCACCCACCATACGGCGAACTTCCCGAACGTACAACTGGGGAGACCAATGATCGGTATCAACATACTCGTCCTTTGGATACCCCCACTCCTGAATGGCCGCCTGAAGTTCCTCGGGTACCCGCGGATCGGTTTTGTAAAAGTAGAGGAGTGATTTGGTATAGTGGGTGTGGGCATCGATAATATCCTTTCGTTGCGCATAGGTCCCTTCGGGATAGGTATAATTCATGCCGATCATGTCTGTAGAGAACCCTCCCCTATTGTTGATATCCGTCTTGCTGTTGGGCATGCGGCTCCAGATAAAATAATTGCCTAGGCTTCTTTTATCGGGCTGGGCTTCAAAAAGGCGTACCAACAGGTCAAACATAGAAGGGTCATACCCCTCCGGTTCCGTGATTTCAATGCGGTTTGATGGATCGTTTGTTAGGCAGATCCGGAAATTATACGCCTGGATTTTATCGTCTCCGGTACCGTCCGGCTCCAAGTCACCGCTACTGATTCCCCAAAGTAGCCCGCTAGACGGATCACCGGGAACCACATAAGGATCTATTCCGTCGGGAAACTGATGTCCTGTCATCAACTGCACGCCATTATAGGTTTCTCCATACTGAGAATTGGGCTCCCTCCCGATAGCGTAGCTCACGCCGGCCCTTGCCATTAAATCTCCCTCGTACGTGGCATCGATGAATACGTTACCGCTTACTTTACGGTTGCTTTCTTTCTGAGGATTAGCGGAATTTTCCAGTTCAATCGATTGGATAACTGCATCGGACTTTTCGACCGCAGTTACCTGCCAACCGTATTGGACTTCTATCCCCGCCTTATCCAAGTATTCCTGAAAGGTCTTTTTGGCGACACTGGGTTCAAATATCCATTGCTCAAATTTTCCATAATGGTCTCCAAGCTTTCGGTAAAAATCCCTGGACAAGCCGGTGACAGCATATTTGTTTCCAATATCCGTATACCCTAGACCACCCGTGGTAAGTCCCCCCAAGTGATTGGTGGGCTCAATAAGCAACACAGACTTCCCCATCGTCTTTGCGGTATAGGCAGCAATCACACCGGCGGAATTTGCTCCATAAACGACTACGTCGTACATGGGCTGATCATTTTTTTCACTGCATGAAAATGCCAATACAGCAATCACGCAAATCATTTTTAATAGGTTCATAATCATCGTTTTTTCTATTGGTTCTTTCTGAAAAGCAAAAGCCGAAGGTCCATTACCTGCCTGCCTGGAATCTCTAGCGCCTTCAATGTCACTGTTGTTTTTTGTGGTGTCAAATAAATGTTTCCGAGGTCCATAGGCCGGAAATCCTTGACGTAAGATTCCATTCGTTCGATCCGGTCATTTTCCATACCCCGAATGGGCGGATCGTGGGGCTGTTCGAGATGAAACTGAAGGTAAGCATCCCCAATTTGAAGTTGGACCTTTGCCCCAATATCCGATGCCGCACAGGTATAATAGGCCTCCACCTGATAATTACCTTCTCCAAGTACTTCTACGTCCCAAGTAATGCTGTCCGCTGTACTCGTCCAGTTTGTGAAATAGGTATCATTGGGAAAACGGTTGGAGCGTTGAATGCTTCCATGGGGAATTCCATCCCGGGCCGGAAGCTGGGTATAAACAACATCCGGATGCGCCAATGGAAATGGACGCTCGGCATTGTCGGTTTCCAAGGCCATTTCCTTTTCCCATCCTTCTATAGCATCCAATAGACGCTTAGCCTGTTCAGGGTATTCAGTATTTACGGCATTTTTCTGAGAGGGATCGGCAACCATATGGAAGAGATTCCCGTCTTTGTCTAGCCGGAAATCTTGGGTTCTTACGCTCGTATTGCCGTTCCAATGATTAAAAATCATCCGGTCTTTCCAGACCGAACCATCTGGTATCAGCAGCGGAACAAGGCTTTTCCCATCGAGCGGTTTGGTCTTAGGCGGAGAAATACCGGCCAAACCGAGCAAAGTAGGCAACAAATCAATGGCACCCGCAATTTGGGGGACTTGCTTTCCCTCAGGTAGGGTTCCTTTCCACTGTACAAAAAAAGGAGAACGTACTCCTCCCTCATCGGTAGAACCTTTTCTTCCTTTCATGCCACCGTTCCAGCGGAAGCTGTTTGGACCATTGTCGGTTAGATAGATTATAATCGTATTGGCTTCCAAATCCAATTCGGAAAGCTTTTTCGTCAGCCTCCCTACATTCCAATCAATATTTTCACACATCGCCAACGCGGCCTTGGTAAATTGTAAGTCCTCCCCTAGGTCTTCAGCCAGAGTCATTGACAACGTTTTTTCTTTAAAATTGTCCCACCATCGATCTGGTACCTGCATGGGAGAGTGTGGCGTATTTAGTGGAAGGTACAGCAAGAAGGGCCGCTCTTTGTTTTTCTCCACAAAGTCCATGGCCCGTTCTGTAAAATCATCCACCATGAAGCCATTACCCTTTACCAAGGCGCCGTTATGCTCCAACAAGGGACTAAAATAATCTCCCCAATGTCCGGAGCAAAAGCCATAGAATTCATCAAAACCCCGACCATTGGGATGATAGGGATACTGCATACCATTATGCCATTTTCCAAACGCCCCCGTGGCATAGCCACTTTCTTTGAAAATAGCCGCTAAGGTCACCTCGTCAAGGTCCAACCGCTCCTCTCCTGAGGATGTACCGGAAACCCCTGACCGCAGGTGATACCTGCCCGTCAGCAGTTCAGCCCTTGTGGGCGAACAAACCGGCTGCACGAAAAACCTGTCAAAACTCACCCCATTATGTGCAAGTGCATCGATATTAGGTGTGGAAAGATTCGTGTTTCCGCTCTGACTGAGGTCCCCCCATCCCTGATCATCCGTTAGGATAATAACGACATTGGGCATGGGTTTAGAAGATGACGTGCCAACATCAGCGCTTTCACAGCCCAGCGTAATAAGTGCACCTAGCAGGTATGCAATGTGTGAACGCATTTACTTGGATACGATACGGTCTTCCATCGTCAACACTTGGCCATCTGCCAACAATCTTTCCCGTAACTTCGCGTAAGGGACATCCTGAACCGCGATTCCCTCATCAAGCGCCATAACAGCAGCTGTGGTCGCAGACTGACCCAAAATCATAAAGACCGGCTCCATCCGAATAGATCCAAACGCAATATGACTTGCGGAAACTGCCACAGGAACGAGTAAATTAATGATCTCTTCTTTTTTAGGTACCAATGAGCCATATGCGATCTCATAGGGTCCAGGGAGTGGCACACCGATGTCGCCTTCGTTTTGCACATGTCCGTTTTCGTCAACATACCGCTGAATGTTATGTGAATCAATGGTATAAGAGCCCATACCTACGGATTCAGGTGTAGGCTTTTTCTGTAAAAGCTCATTTTCTGTCATCACAAAGTTACCAATCATGCGTCGCGCCTCCCGTACATAGATCTGATGGGGCCAATTGCCGTTGTCGACAAACTCATCTTTCGCCAATCCCCACTTTTGAAATTCCTGTTGGGTTTTCTCCGGAACCCTTGGGTCATTTTGAACAAAATAAAGCAACCCACTTTGATAATCCCTATGTTCTTGAATAATCTCCTTACGCCGTTCATAGCTTGCTTCCGGATAGTCATAGTTCATACCGATATTGTCTGAACTGAAAGGGCCATGGTTGTTTGTGTCGGTCTTTCTGTTCGGTATCATATCAAACTTGCCAAACCACTCATCCCAACCGGCATCGAAAATCCGAACTAGCAGTTCATATTGTGTTGAGTCGTAGTTGGCAGGGCGCGGAAAAGCCACCCGGTTATCCGGATGGTTGGACATACACATTCGGAAGCAGTAAGCCTGCACCTTATCATCACCATCTCCCTTAATACCCGGATGCTCTCCGCTGATGCGGGGTAGTAATCCGGAAGAAGGATCTCCAGGGATCCAATAAGGGTCTATCTGACGGTCTAATACCTGAAAATGGTGCCGGTGATGGTAAACCCCGGTCTGAACGCCATTCCACTCTTCGTCATAGACGCTATTTGCCTCTCGCCCTACATGGTAGCTGACTCCGGCAGTAGCCATCAGATCGCCCTCGTATGTAGCATCAATAAACATCTTTCCTTTATATTCCTTTCCGCTTAGGGTACGTATGGCTGTGATTTTACCATCTTCTACGGTTACACCGTCTTCTCTATCCAACCATTCATCACGCACTACTTCAATCCCTAATTCGGCTATCCACTCATCATATACTTCCTCCGCAACATGAGGTTCAAAAATCCACATGGTCTTAAATTCGCCATCCAGGGCTGGAGTACCTTGACCTTTGTTCCCAAAATCTGCCTTATCTTCCCAGTTCCAAGCAGCATCTTGCTGATACTTGTCATATACGCGTTGGTAAAATTCCCTGGAAAGACCACCGATTACTTCCTTTTTACCTGTGTCTGACCATCCCAAACCACCGGAAGTCAAGCCTCCCAGATGGATGTCCGGAGAAACTACAATAACCGATTTGCCCATTTTCTTGGCCTGAACGGCGGCAGTAACTGCGGCAGATGTACCGCCATAGATAACGACATCGGTAATTTCTTCCTGCTCTTGTTGGGGGCTACAGGAAAAGATGACTAGGCCTGCCAGTAAAGCAAGTGCTAGATTTTTTAATTTTTGACTAAATTTCATTTTCTTCGAGGATTTTTGATGGATAAGACCGTCCAGAAGTTTTTGCCTGCTGGAGGATTTTTATAAATTAGTTATGTTCTAGAATTTGCTGATCTTCCAATAATTTAGCTCTTAAGACTTTATAATCCACATCTTGCACCGAAGTGTTGTTGTCGATTGCCATTGCCGCTGCGGTAGCCGCCGACTGGCCTAAGACCATGAATACCGGTTCCATCCGTATGGATCCAAAAGCCACGTGTGTGGAGCTTACGCAAACGGGAACCAACAGATTTTCCACTTCTCCCTTTTTGGGAACAATCGCCCGGTAGGGAATAGGATAAGGCGCCGCCACCCTTGCTTCAAAGTTGCCTTCATTTTGGACAAATCCATTATGGTCTACATAGCGCTGCACCATGTGTGAGTCCATGCCATAAGCCGCCAATCCTACGCCGTCTTCGACTTCAGGTACCAAACTTTCACAGTCCTTCTGAGTGACCACATAATCACTCAACATGCGCCGCGCTTCTCGTACATACAATTGGGGCGTCCAACCGTCGCGTTCCGAGTACTCATCTTTCGACATGCCCCATTTGGACACAACATCACGTACTTTTTGAGGAATGCGGGGATGGTATGCTAAAGACCACATCAGCCCTTTCTGGTAATCCAAATGGCGTTGGGCCATCGCTTCACGTTCCTCGTAGGAAGCCTCGGGATAATTATGGTTTTGTCCCACAAAATCGGTAGAAAACCCTTTTTGGTTATTTGTATCCGTCTTTCGATTCGGCATGGGGGTATTGATCCATGGTACCAGTGGATCTCCGTACCCATACATCTTCTCGATAGGACCGGTAGCTGCCTCATAATTTCGAAAAAGCAGCTCATACTCAAGCTCGTTATAATTTTCGGGCTTTTCAAAAGGTATTCGGTTGTCCGGATGGTCCGTAAGTGTCATCCTAAAGCAATACGCTTGAAGTTTGTTGTCCGCAGTACCATCCAGACCTGGCCCCCCTTCAATGATAAAAGGCAACAGCCCGCTAGATGGATCGCCCTTGACCACATAGGGATCTACTCCCGGTATAAAATTATGGTGAACCGCATTTCGGGATACGGCTCCTTTTAGCGTAACGTTATAGTAGTTAGCCTGTACACCGTTTAGGGTTTCTCCATATTCGCTGTTCGCTTCACGGCCGGTAGCATAGGTTACACCGGCTGCTGCCAATAAATCTCCTTCGTAGGTAGCGTCCATAAACATTGCGCCGGTGTATGTTTCCCCTGTTTCCATAGTGATCGACTGTATACGGTTGTTTCGGGATTTCACTCCGGTTTGGCGATTAAGGCGCTTTTGGGTAACCAGCGTAATATTCTCCTTTGCCATCATATCGGCATATACCTTCTTCGCGGCAGTAGGCTCAAATGTCCACATGGCTTCCTCACCCTCCCGTGACCTTCCCTCATTCGGCCGATTGAAATACTCGGAACGTTCCTGCCATTTCCAGTTAGCGGGATCGTCGTAGTATTTTTTGATATTGACGTAAAATTCCTTGGAGATACCCCCTATCGCCTGTTTGTTGCCTATATCGGTGGCACCTAGTCCTCCGGTGGTCAGTCCTCCTACGTGGCTAGATGGCTCGATAAGAATGACCGATTTTCCAAGCCGGGAACTTTGGATGGCTGCCGCTACGCCCGCGGAGGTTCCGCCATAGATGACGATGTCGTAGGATTGGGTTTGAGCCTGCACCGATCTATAACTGATTAAAACCAGAGCGATCAAAAAAAGCTTTTTTAGTTGCATGAATGGGTTAGTTATTGTAGTAGATGTCATAAAATTCGATTAGCGTTAATTGGATTTTGCTATTTGGGAGCTCGGGCGGTCAAGGAACTATCAGTGCCGTTTGCAGGACTTCGGACGATCTCGGGTTCACCTATCGTCTTTACTTCGATGTTCAAAACATTGCCGTCAGATGAGTCAAATTTGGCATCAACATGAATGCTGTTTACACCGGAAGAAAACTTCGGTATCGTATTCCCGAGTGCTTGAGATTCCAGCAGATTCCAGTTTTGATCATACAGTTCCAATATGCCTGTTCCGGTAAATTTCAACACTTGGTTCGGTTTGATTCCCAATGGCAATTCGAAGGTATCGAAGTTGTTAATCTCCAAGATAATCTTTGAAGCACCGGAAGCGGATCCTTTTCCGAGCTTCATTATAAACTGGGGAGACTGAGGTTCGAATGGATTGTCGAATTCGAACACGCTTGAAACCGGTTCACCCGGTTGGCGAATCCGCTGTATATGCTCAAAGCGCTCAACGTGGTACGGGAAAAGGTTCCATAGACCTTCCTTAATGGACTCCAAATGGTATTCATTTTCAATATTTTCCATTCTTAGCTTTTGTTCCGGAGTGAAAGCTCCTGTCATCCGTGCCCTTTCCCATTGACGTATTGCGTCAAAGATCTGATCAGAATGACCGTTTTTTTCGACATTATCAAAGCTGACATTAAAAGCAAAGCCGGCGTCAAAACCGGCAGCCCGTGCCAATAACCATTCGGTATCTTCAATGCTTGTTTGATCCGACATGCTAAACCAACCTAGCATGGATGGCAACAAATTTCTTCTGTAGAAATCCTGATTCATTAACCGGTAATTGGTTTGGCTTTCCCTAAAACCTGCATACCAAGGTTCCCCCCAGTTATATCGGGTATTAATATGCCAGTTGAAGTGACTTGGATTACTGGCATCATTTATCACTTGTCCCTGTAACTCCGGGTTGAGCCGATCGTACCAGGTTTTGGTAAACAAACTACGGGCATATTGTCCCATACCGGTAGACCATACTCCTTCCAAACCATCAAAGGAAATCTGTCTGAGGCCTGTTTTATTAAAGAGGTCTGCTAGCGTCTCAGCTATCTCAATAGATAGCTCCGCATTACTTAGAAATACTTTGTAGCCATGGTCCATTAGTTTCCCCACAGGCGTCCCTGCTTCGTGCGCCGATGCGGTAGTTCCAAAAGCACCCCGAACAACCCCAGTCAATGTTCCAGATTCTTCATTCGTCAAAGCCCGGTAACGGATTATTTCATTTCCGACTACTGCTGCTTGTAATGTATTGTTTTTCATTTGATCAAAAAATTCGGGAGAATCTATAACCAACTCGGTGGCATCGCTGTCAATACCAACTACCAGCTTGCCTGATCCTACTTTTGCCAATCGATTATCCGGAATAGGGCTTACATAAGGGTCGTTTGTGCTGATAAAATTGGAAAGCGTGTGTACACCCAAGCGTATGCCATGTCTATGGGCGATATCAACGTACGTTTTCATACTTGCCCAGTTATCCGGAAAGGCCTCCTCATGCATCTGGAAATGCCCCCAGGTTTTGAAAGGACCACCATGATACAGGTATTCCAAGCCGGCCTTTTTTGTTAATTCAAGCGCTTTTTCAAGGTTTTCACCGTTAAATCCCATGATTAAATAGGATGCTGTTGCGGCCTTATTGGTTTTCGCCCACTGACCGTCTAGTAGTGGATGGGGAAGTCCTTCAATTAATTCGATCTCACCGATTGTCTCTAATGCATCTTTTGCAGGACAACCGAAAAGCGCGATCTTCGATCCTACTAGTCCGCCATCTTCAAAGGCGGGAGCTACATAGCGATCATGTCCCCAGTTAGCTATAATCCGTTCTTTTGTCCGGTTGCGCGTGTAAGCCTGTAAGGCGCTACCTCCATCCAATACTTTTGCTGTTTGGCCCCGGTAAAACTTCTTGTTTCTCCATTCTGAGGTGACATCGACGAGATCCCCGGTCTCAAAAA
This sequence comes from Cytophagales bacterium, assembly GCA_016124425.1. GTDB lineage: Bacteria > Bacteroidota > Bacteroidia > Cytophagales > Cyclobacteriaceae > Lunatibacter. The sequence continues at coordinate 1,876 of WGNT01000068.1, read as the reverse complement.
TATCATAGGCGGGTTCAACATCATTTTCCTCCGAAGGATAGCCACCTAGGGTTTTTACATTCAGTGCCTGTATGCCGATGGCATAATTTCCGTCACGTACTACCCCAACCGATTCCCCGATGGTTTCACGGATGATTGTGGGATACGGTCCCCAAAGGACTAAATCAAGCGCTTCTTCCTTCGTCAGTTCAACAAGTTCAAATGACAGGTGGGATGGATAAGCGACAAATTTTACAGTTGCTTTCACGGCATCGGTAGCAAACGAAAATGTTATAAGCCCTTCTGAGTAAACTGCTTTGCTCGGAGCTTCAGTGACTCCATTTCCACGGAGACTCATAAATGGGGCCGCCGTTCCTTCCAAAAGATATTCCTTTGAATGCACTTTGTCATACAAGCTGGTAATAAACCCCTTTTCATCGATCGAGATACGGAGGCTGCTATTTTCGATGTTGAAGTCTGACGCCAGAACGAAAGGGAAAATAGCAAAGGAAAGCAATAAGCTCACAATAAGTTTCTTCATACCACGCTAATGCATCTTTATCCTAACCTTACTCATTTAATTTCATATTTACTAGTTGCACGAAAATTTAATTTCGAAAAAAGTTTTCATAACACACAATAGAGACTAACCCAGGTAACAAAGGTGCAAAAACAAGGGAATTTTTTTTGGTCTTTCCAATTCGTTTCCTCATTGTCCATAAATACCCAATAACGATTGATTGACCGATCATCGGAATATGAGCGCCATCTACTCAGATGAGGTATTCGCTCACGCAGTATCTAAGTTCTCTGATAGCTTACTGGCCCGTTCATGATCAACAGGCCAGTAAGTTTTTCAGTCCATTTAAGGGCTAATGGTTGGGTTTAGCCTAATATCCTGGATTTTGAATAAGGTTCGGATTTGTTTCTAATTCAATTTGAGGTATTGGCCACAAGTAATCCCTCTCAGGATTAAATGTCCTCGTTTCGATGACAACCATCTGATTGGCGTTGCTAATATGGTCGTAAGATGGGGTTCCTATCTCGTCTATCATAGGCGGTTCGTTCAGCCACCCTCCTCCGGAGTACCTGTTTACTCTACCCCTATAAGGGCCGGGCATCACGTCCTCGGCAATCCGCCACCTGCGAATGTCAAAATACCGAAATCCTTCCATTCCTAGTTCATGCCTTCGTTCCTTGCGGACGATATTTCTCATTTGTTCCTGCGTTTTTCCCGGCGTAATCGGAGGCATATCCACAGCCGGTCTGGTTCGGATGGCGTTAATCGCATCATAAACCGACTGGTCTATCTCGTTAAGTTCTACCTTTGCCTCCACATAATTAAGCAACACTTCGCCAAATCGCATAAGGGTTAAGTTTTGGTCGCTGGATCCCACATCCGTGGGAAAGTTGCTAAGGTCTACATGTTTTCTATACAGGTATCCGGTAAACGAAGCAAACGCATGGGCAGCTTCTATGTTTGGTACCCTCACCGGGGGGGTGACACTGACATCCCATGTCATCGTACTATCCGGATGCGTCTCAAATATGTGATTCACCAACCTAGATTGTGGCACCACCAAGGTATAATCTAATCTGGGATCCCTGTTGGCGAACGGGTTTTGCGGATCATAAAGTGGGGATTCGTCAATGGGTAGCCCATCGATGCAATCAAAGGTGTCTACAAAATCCTGAGGTGGTTTTTTGTTAGAATGACCTAAAGCCATCCGTGACCAGAAATTCCGGGGAAGGTTATGTGTTTGCAGCCCGCGCAGGTACTGAATGCGCAGTATTACTTCAGGAGAATTATCTCCACCCCTAGTAAACATAGAAGCGTATTGATCATCCACCCGATAGCTTCCAGCATCTATCAACTGCTTTGCAGCATCTGCGGCTT
>WGNT01000129.1 GCA_016124425.1 Cytophagales bacterium | reverse complement strand
GAAAGAAGGTAGAACGAAAGTCAGACGGATCGGCTACAGACGAAAAGGATACTTCCTCGATCAAGCCTAGAGAAAATTACAAATAATCTTTTCTACTAAACTACTTTTGAGTATATTTTCAACACATTTTGGTTCATTCTATAGATATAAATGAGGACGGATGGTTGCAAAAACTTTTGGTAGTGCGGTGTCCGGGGTGGATGCCAAACTGATCACCATCGAAGTAAATGTAGGTCAAGGCACTAGTTTTTATATGGTAGGACTTCCTGATAGTGCCGTAAAGGAAAGCCAGCAACGGGTTGAATCTGCACTTAAGTATTATGGATACAGAATGCCACGACAAAAGGTAGTCGTAAATCTGGCTCCGGCAGATATTCGAAAAGAAGGTTCAGCCTATGACCTTCCCATAGCAATGGGGATCATCCAAGCATCTGAACAAGTGGTCCTTCCTGCATTGGAAGAATACATTATCATGGGCGAATTGGCGTTGGACGGGAAATTACGTCCGATAAAGGGCGTCCTTCCTATCGCCATAGAAGCTAGAAAGCGAGGATTTCGCGGATTTATACTTCCGACAGAAAACGCAAAAGAGGCGTCAATCGTAAATAAACTGGATATCATTGGCGTAGAGAATGTCGAGGAGGCCATCCACTTTTTAGAAGGGAAAATAGATATCGAACCGCTTGTTACCGACACAAGAGATATATTTTACAATTCACTTGAAGACTATTCCTTCGACTTTGCGGACGTTCAAGGACAGGAAAATATCAAGCGGGCGATGGAAATAGCTGCCGCAGGCGGACACAATGTCATTATGATTGGCCCGCCGGGTGCAGGAAAAACAATGTTGGCGAAAAGGCTGCCATCTATATTACCGCCACTCAGCTTACACGAAGCATTGGAAACAACAAAAATTCATTCCGTGGCGGGAAAGCTGGGTACTGAAGCATCATTGGTAGCCCAGCGCCCTTTCCGATCGCCTCATCATACCATCAGCGATGTTGCCTTAGTCGGAGGGGGCGGAAATCCGCAACCAGGGGAGATATCCCTGTCTCATAATGGCGTTTTGTTTTTGGATGAGCTGCCTGAATTCAAACGGACGGTTCTGGAAGTAATGAGGCAGCCGTTAGAAGAACGCAAAGTAACCATTTCGAGGGCAAAGGTTTCTGTAGATTTTCCCGCGAATTTTATGTTAATAGCCAGTATGAACCCGTGTCCCTGTGGGTATTATAACCATCCCGAAAAGGAATGTGTTTGTGGACCGGGAATTGTGCAGAAATACTTAAATAAAGTTAGTGGCCCGCTGTTGGACCGAATCGACCTCCACGTGGAAGTAACACCGGTAAGATTTGAAGAAATGACTTCTAACCGGAAATCAGAATCAAGCAAAGCTATCCGGGACAGAGTTACTGCGGCCCGGGAACGGCAGGTTTTGCGTTTTAGCGGTTTTTCGGACATCTATTGCAATGCCATGATGCCTTCCCATATGGTGAAGGAAATATGCACCATAAATGAAGCTGGTAAAATGCTCCTAAAGACAGCAATGGAACGGCTAGGTTTATCAGCAAGGGCGTACGACCGTATCCTAAAAGTGTCCAAGACCATAGCAGATTTGGCTGGTTCAAGTGAAATCAAAGTAGAACACCTCGCTGAAGCAATACAATATAGAAGCCTTGACCGCGAAGGTTGGGCTGGATAGATGCAGTTCATTGACTTTTAGTATCTTTTCATTATAATGAACCCTGTATATATTCGTAATATCGAAGCAGAATTTTGTAACTTTGTAAAAAAATACCTTTATTCGATAGCAGGATTTCAACGGTATTTCACCATTTCAAAATACGGAGTTACCATTCCATTTTGACAATTCGTAATACAGGCTGGCAAGCCCTAGAAAAACGCCTATGCCTTTAACATATTGTCTGCCTATTCTAAAAATATATGTGGTCTAAAGATAGAAAAATACTTGAGGAAATCGAAATTGCCAGCTTGACTTCCGTTTTTGCCGCTGGATTGAATATCCATGGAGATATCGAGGCGATGAGCGATATTCGTATAGAAGGAGATGTTAAAGGCAATGTCACAACCAAGAAAAAGTTGATTGTTGGCGCTTCCGGGTTTGTCCGAGGGGACATCTTGGCCGGTGAGGTCTGCATTATGGGTGAAGTGATCGGCGATTTCACCGTCCTTGGGCTGGCAAAATTTACCGCCAACGCTAAAGTGAGAGGGAATATCGTGTCTCAAAGCATCGAGATAGAAGAAGGCGCGGACATGGAAGTTACGCTTAGTAGAATCAAGCCCGAACAAAAAATAGAACCAACCATCTCTGGATTAAAAATGGTCCAAATTGACAAAGTTGCCAAAAGAGAGAAGGCATTTGAAGGGGCAAAGAAAGATATTAAAGTACTGTAACGAGAAGGATTTAAGCTAGGCTTAGCGCCTTATCCAGATCTCGTAAGAGATCCTCTATACCTTCCAAACCTACTGACATTCGAATCAGGTTTGGCGCGCTTTTGGAATTGGGCCCTTCTACAGCGGCACGCCTTTCAATTAAGCTTTCTACCCCACCTAAACTCGTAGCATTGCTAAAAAGCTTTAACCGGCCGATAAATCTGTCGGCATGATCTGCGTCTCCGCGAATAAGAAATGAGAGCATCCCTCCAAACCCAGCCATTTGTGCTTTAGCGATAGCATGACCAGCGTCAGAATGCAGTCCAGGGTAGTATACTTTTTCTATTTCTGGGTGCTTTTCCAAATAGGAAGCGATGGACATTGCGTTTGAAAAGTGGCCTTTCATACGGTAGGCTAGGGTTTTGATGCTGCGACACAGCAGGTAGCAGTCAAAAGCTGAGGGTACTGCACCGCCAATCGCCTGAATTGTGCGAATTTTCTCCCAAAATCCGTCTTTCTTATTTGTAATTAAAATCCCGCCTAGCACGTCACTATGTCCTCCGATATATTTTGTTGTACTGTGCATCACGATGTCGGCGCCAATTACCAAGGGATTTTGAAATATGGGTGTGGCAAAGGTATTATCGCAAACAAGACGAATACCATGCACTTTAGCCAACTTTGCTATTTTACCTAAATCACTGATTTGGATAAGCGGATTGGAAGGAGATTCCGTCCAGATAAGGTAGGTCTCGGGGGTGATTGCGGCACGTAACTTTTCGAGATCCGTCATGTCCACAAAAGTGACGTTAATTTTATCGTTTACAATCTCTCTAAGCTGTTTCTGAAGACCATGATACATATCTAAGGGGACGATGATATGCGCCCCTAGAGGAAGTGCCTGGAAAATCGCCATTCCGGCAGCATTTCCAGAAGCAAACGCCGCAGCATCAACCCCTTTCTCGAGTGCGGTCATTACTGTTTCTAATGCCCGCCGGTTGGGATTGTCCATCCGGGAATAGATCATGGACTGCTCGGCATGCAAAAAAGTAGTCGATAGCGTGATCGGTTGGATTACCGGGTGGTTTAGGTCGTTTACCTGATTTGAAAGGTGGATGGCGATGGTCTCTGGTTTCATTTGAGCAGCGTGTCAGAGACTAACGAATCCTATCGACGGAACGGACCAAAAGTTCATCTTTTCGAATAAAGCGATTTGCCAGCATATTCATCACAAGTGCGAAGACGATGACGTAGAAGCCAACAACATAGGCACCGGTTACGGTTGGGTTGAACGCTTCATTGGCGTTATAACTTACGAAAACCACCGTGCCCAAGGTGATACCCATAACAAGAGAATTAATCATGTTGATCAGCATCTGCCTCCCGCGATCCCGATACTGTAAAAGGCTATAGATGGCCAAGATTCCGGCAACAATGGATAAAATACCTATATAATAGTTGTTGGTTAGGGCTACAATCTCTTGAGTGACAATTTCAGTCTTTATGAGCGACCATGCCGTTAATTTAAGCTGATAGGTCTGATTGGGGTCTACCTGAACCCAGATGGGCACAAAGGTGACGCTAATCATGGCTATAGATACCAATAATAGGAAAATGGACTGTATGCGCTGGATCATATTTTTATCTTTAGACAAAGTAAATGTCTTATTTGATTTTTAGCAAGGATTTACACAAAAGCAACATTAATTTTGACTGATAAGCTATATTTGCAGGTATCATGGAGCAACTAAAACGGTATTTCCTAGAACTTGCCTATAAAGGGACTGGCTATCATGGATGGCAAATGCAGGGAAATGCACTGAGTGTACAGGAGGTTGTGGAGGATGCGCTTTCGGTCTTACTAAAAAAAGCCATTGTTGTGATGGGTAGCGGAAGAACAGATGCAGGAGTGCACGCTAGGCAGCAAATAGTCCATTTCGATACGACCGAGATTATAGATAAGGGTACCTTTATAAAGAAGCTGAATGGTGTATTTCCGAAAGATTTAGCTGCGTTTGCGCTTAGGGAGGTGCAACTTGGCGCGCACGCTAGATTCTCTGCCAAATGGCGAAGTTATGAGTATAAAATAAGCCTTTTAAAAAACCCCTTTGAGGAAGATTTGTCATGGTTTTGTTATTATGGCTTAGATATTGACAGGATGAATAAGGCGGCGCAGCTCCTTCTGGACTATGAGGATTTCGAGTGTTTCAGTAAAGTGAAAACCGAGGTTAATCACTTTGAATGCAAAATTAAAGAAGCGTATTGGGAACAAAACGGGCAGCATTTGATTTTTCATATTACCGCAAACCGATTTCTTCGTGGTATGGTACGTGCCATTGTAGGTACGCTTGTGCTGGTGGGAAGGGGAAAGATTGATCGGGAAGGGTTTAGGGAAATAATACTCAGTAAAATGCGCATGAGAGCAGGATCATCCGCACCAGCGCAGGGGTTGTTTCTTACAAAAATAGTTTACCCGGAAAACATTTTTATTTAAACACCTATATTTTGAGCTTAGAGAAAGAAAACGTAAGTAGTGGAGATATTCTGGACAGGGAAGTCCTTAGGAAACTGTATGGATTTGTTGGTCCTTACAAAGCTCAATTTTACGGACTCATAGCGCTAACCTTGGCATTAGCGGTATTGGCACCAACAAGGCCGCTATTTATACAAGTTGCCATTGATGATTATGTAGCCATAGGCGATAAGCAGGGCTTGCTACAGATGATGTACTTATTGGTGGGGCTTCTTGTGTTACATGCGGTAGTTCAATTCGCTCACACGTATCTTTCAGGCTGGATTGGACAGGTAATTATCCGAGATATCCGAACCAAGTTGTACAAACATCTCTTGAAGATGCGGCTTAAGTTTTTTGACAATACGCCTATAGGCCGTTTAGTAACACGCAACATTTCCGATGTTGAAACCCTGTCAGACGTTTTCAGTCAAGGATTGGCAGCTATTATTGGCGATTTACTCCAGTTAGTTGCCATTTTGCTTGTGATGTTTTTTGTGGATTGGAAACTTACGCTGGTTAGCCTGTGCACGTTACCGCTTCTTATTATTTCCACCTATGTATTTAAAGAAAAAGTAAAAGCATCCTTCAATGAAGTAAGGAACGCTGTATCCAACCTTAACTCTTTTCTACAGGAACATATTACAGGGATGAATATCATCCAGATATTCAACCGCGAGGATCGCGAATTTGAGAAATTTAAAGTTATCAACGGAGAACACAGGAAAGCGCATCTGAAGTCTGTCTTATATTATTCCGTTTACTATCCGGTTGCCGAAATTATTCAGGCCATTGGGATAGGATTGGTGGTTTGGTACGGAGCTACCGGTGTCTTTGACCTTGAGCTGAAAGTGGGTGTATTAATTTCGTTTATTATGTACCTACAGCTGTTTTTTAGACCTATCCGAATGATTGCCGATCGATTCAATACCCTGCAAATGGGCGTCGTAAGCTCCTCAAGAATCTTTAAACTACTGGAAAATGACGAACAAATCCCAAATGAAGGAGATCAGCGGCCTGATAAGATACAGGGAATTCTTCAGTTTGAAAACGTCTGGTTTGCGTATAACGATGAAGCTTGGGTACTTAAAGACCTGAACTTTACAGTTGATCATGGGCAGACCATTGCGATTGTAGGGGCTACCGGAGCGGGGAAATCTTCTATTATCAATTTGATATCCAGGTTCTATGAGATCAATAAAGGACACATCTATCTGGATGGCGTTGATGTAAGGCGGTATGAATTGGGTACGCTCCGCAAACATATAGGGGTCGTATTGCAAGACGTGTTTTTATTTTCCGATACTATCTTCTACAACATTACGTTGGGAAATCCGGATATCTCAAGAGAACAGGTAATGTATGCAGCCGAGCTTGTGGGAGCTAGGCGTTTTATTGAGCGGCTACCGGGAGGACTTGATTATAATGTGAAAGAACGGGGAGCGACACTTTCTGTAGGACAGCGTCAGCTCATTTCATTTGTTAGAGCCATGGTCTATAATCCGGAAATTATCATTCTGGATGAGGCAACGTCCTCAGTCGATACAGAGACGGAAGAGCTTATTCAGGAAGCCATTGATAAAATGATGCAAGGCCGTACCTCCATCGTTATCGCGCACCGGCTATCTACCATTCAAAAAGCAGATCGTATTATCGTGCTTCATCAAGGCGAGATCAAGGAAATGGGGACCCATGATGCATTGATCCAACGGGAGCAGGGGTATTATGCCCAGTTGCACCAAATGCAGCTGAAATCCCTAGCCATCGGGTAGCTGATTTTTTGTAACCAGCACTACCCTATCCCGTTTAAACAAACTAAACCAATTCATTATTTTACGAGCTTTGCATGAAAAGAATCATTTTGTTTGCACTATTACTGGGGCCCCTGAGTGGTATGTCACAGCAACATCAACTTGGTCTTCGGTTTGGGGAGCCATTTTCAGTAACCTATAAAACCTACTTGGATGAAAATTTTTCCGTTGAAGGAATGATCGGACGGGGCAGCTCCAATAGCGCTCCCTATTACCGAAGAGCATTTGAGAATAATAAGCCGCTCTCTTCGGCCATTTACACTTCCCATAGTGTCTCTGATGCATTTAACATACATGCAAGGATCGCCTATAATGAGGATATATCATCCGAATTTGATATTACTGAAGGAACCCTATTGGGTTACCTAGGAGTAGGGGCCGTGATTAGAAGTACATCTGCGGATTATACCTACACGATCCCTGGAACGGGCGCTGTACCGAATTTTCAATCTGAATCTAGGGCAAATATTGATATAGGGCCAGAAGGATATGGCGGCGCAGAGTATATTTTTCAAGATCTGCCTCTTAGTGTATTCGCTGAGTTGGGACTGTTTTTGGAATTAGTAGACCGTCCAGGGCATATCAAGCTACAGGGAGGGATAGGCGCGAGGTATCTGTTTTGAGCCCTATGAATAAGTACCTAAAAGGTTCGATTGTTTTAGTTCTCGCTTTCATACTAATTATAATAGCGTACGAACAGATGGGTGGATTCCGCCCGGTTAGTGTGTCACTAGAGGACTGTTCAGACTTGGAACTGGTAGGTATAGAGTTTCGAGGGAGCCCACAGGATGAGGGCCTATCAACAAGTTTTAGAGCAGTAGAGACAGCCAAAGCAGCAATTCCTGGTTCCGTTTTACACACCGTTTATTATACAGAACCGAAAGGTAAACGTGATACCTTGCATGTTTTTGTGGGCATCCAAAAAGCTGATCCGCAGATTCTGGGGGTTGTTATGCAAGAGAAACATATTGTATGTGAGCGTGCCGTTGTGGCAAGAATAAGCGCTCACCGGTTTGTAATGCCAAGTCCTCAGCGGGTAAAGCGGGAAATAATGGATTTTGCTACTGAAAAAGGGCTTACAGTGCAGGGTGTTTTTGTAGACAAGCTTATTGATGGATCCAATGTCGAAGTTTGGGCGCCTATTAGTCGGTATTAGAGCGTCTTAATGTAAGTTTGGTACGATTATGGTTCTTCTAAAATATAACCTAATTTATGTGAGATGATACAGTTTAAAACGAAACACTTTCTAACATCGGGCCTATTTTCCGTAGCGCTCTTGACGATAATGAGTTGTGAAGGACCTGAAGGCCCTCCAGGTCTCCCCGGAAACGACGGGCTTGACGGACAGGTTATTTTAGGAGATGTCTTTGAAGTTGAAGCAGATTTTAATGCTCAGGGAAACTTTGGCGTTTTTGGTGAGTTTGGGTTTACCTTGGGGGATGCCGAAAAAGTTTTGGTGTATCACTTGGACGGTGTGGATAATAACAGGGATATCTGGAGACTTTTGCCCCGTACTTTTTTTCATGCAAACGGTATATTTAATTATGCCTTTGATTTTTCGTCTGTTGATTATTCGATTTTTATAGAGGGCAATTTTGATCTGACTACCCTGGAGCCTGCATTTCTCGAAGATCAAGTGTTTCGGGTTTTAATTTTACCTGCGCAATTCATAGATGGCCGCATAGATGTTTCAGATCATGAGGGCATGTTGAAGATGATGGGAGTCGATTCTTCGGATATTCCTAGAATCTCGTTGCAATAGCTACGGATTTTTGCCGGAAAGTACAATAGGATGCAGTCTTCAGGGATAGAAGACTGCATTTTTTTCTCTCCGCTTGCTGGAGTATTTGTTGGAAAAGATAAATTTTGGGTCTATATTTCAACCTTATGAAATTATCTGGCTCTTAGATTAGAAAATATGAAAAAGGTTTTACTAGTAATGCTTATGGTTGGGGTATTGTTTTCGCCTTCTTGTGAAGGTCCGGAAGGGCCACAAGGACCTCCGGGATTCGACGGAAGAGACGGTGTTGACGGCGAGGATGGAGAAGATGGACTTGATGTTATTGATTTGGTTTTTGAGGCAGAGGTTAATTTCACTGAAGAAAGCGGATATGCTGCCGTATTTGACTTCGGTGACGGCGTTTTCGCCGATGATGGTTTTTTAGTGTTTAGAAGATTTGGTGTCATCCCCAACGAAGAGGGAGCAGGAAGGCCCATCTGGAGACTCTTGCCACAGACTATCTTTTTGGAAAACGGAGTTTTGGTTTACAATTATGAATTTACCAACCAAATTGTTGCGGTGTTCATAGATGGTGCTGTGGATCCTACCACACTTCCCGCAGAGTTTACCCAAAATCAGTACTTCAGAATCGTATATATGCCGGGTCTTTTTGCGCAGGGAGAAGAAGCAAAAATGGATTACTCTGACTTTGACGCAGTGATGAAAATGATAGGCAAACGGGAACAGGATATCGTTAAGATAAAGGCAAAATAGCTCCCTAACAGCTTAATGACGGTACATTCAAGGCCCTAGGAATACAACTTCTTAGGGCTTTTTCCTTTCTGGTAAAATGAATCACATGGCAAAAATATCGGCATCATGCCCTATCTTTGTCGGATGGAATTAAAAAACGACCTATTACTGCGGACAATACGGGGAGAAAAAGTAGAAAGGACACCCGTGTGGTTGATGAGGCAGGCCGGGCGCATTCTACCTGAATACCGGGCAGTAAGAAATAGTGTGAGCGGGTTTATAGAACTTGCAAAAACGCCCGATTTGGCAGCTGAAGTAACCATTCAGCCTGTAGATATCCTGGGAGTAGATGCCGCGATTATTTTTTCCGATATTTTAGTAGTGCCAGAAGCAATGGGGCTACCCTATGAAATGGTCGAAAAGCGGGGACCTTGGTTTCCCAATACTATAGGAAGCATCTCTGATTTAAAACGCCTTAGAATCCCAGATCCAAACGATGAATTGCAATATGTTCTTGAAGCGATCCGCGTGACGAAGAAGGCGCTCAACGGAAGGGTGCCTTTGATCGGTTTTGCCGGTGCGCCATGGACCATTTTTGCCTATATGGTGGAAGGTTCTGGCAGTAAGACATTTTCGAAAGCACGCGCAATGTTGTATACTGAACCTGATCTTGCCCATAAGTTGCTGGGAATTATCACGGCCACGACCATAAAATACCTGAAAGCACAGGCAAAAGCCGGTGCAAATGTCGTACAGGTATTTGATAGTTGGGCCGGGATTTTACCTCCAACTCACTACGAAGAATTTTCTCTCCCATAT
>WGNT01000089.1 GCA_016124425.1 Cytophagales bacterium | reverse complement strand
TATGACGTATGCTGAAGTCCCCCTTTCCGCCACCTGGGCCGCAATGGAAAAAACAGTAGGGCAGGGGCTGGCCCGACACATCGGGGTTTCCAATTTCAATGTAGCCAAGCTAAAGGAAATCCTTTCGGTGGCGAAAATTCGACCGGAGGTAAACCAAGTTGAGCTCCATCCGTTTCTTCAACAAGAATCGTTATGTGCGTTTTGTGAGAAAAATCGGGTATTTATGACCGCCTACGGACCTCTTGGGGCTGCTTATCGGGTAGCCAACCAAGAAGTTAGCCATCCCATACTTCTTGAGAATACCACCATTGGAAAGATAGCCAAAAAATATCATGTAAGTGCTGCCCAGGTAGTTTTGGCATGGGGTATGCAACGGGGTACCTCAGTTATCCCGAAATCAGTCAACCACAATAGAATCAAAGAGAACTTTGATTCTATCAAGGTAATCCTCGATGAAGACGATATGGAACAGATTGGGTTTTTGGAAGGACCGCATCGGTTTACCATGGGCCCTGCCTGGACCAATCATGGAAGTCCTTACACGCTAAGCGATCTTTGGGACGAATACAGTTGATCAATCAATCTTAAACCAAATAGTATTTTATGAGACACATAACTTTTGCCAATGGAGATAAGATGCCCATGCTTGGGCTAGGCACCTGGAAATCGGCACCAGGCGAGGTATATCAAGCGATTTTATGGGCCTTGGAAGCTGGCTATCGGCATATAGATTGTGCGGCTGTCTATCAAAACGAAAAGGAGGTAGGCGAAGCGTTTAATAAAGCATTTTCCGATGGGCTGGTCAAGCGAGAGGATCTCTTTGTAACCTCCAAATTGTGGAACAATGCACACGAGGAGCACCTCGTGGAAAGTGGTCTCGACAAAACCCTTTCCGACCTACAGCTGGACTACGTGGACCTGTATTTGATTCATTGGCCGGTATCACTAAAAAGTGATGTCATGTTTCCAAAGGGGGGAGAGGATTACCTTACCTACGAACAGGCGCCGCTATCCGGTACTTGGAAAGCGATGGAGAAGCTTAAGGAAGCAGGTAAAGCACGCCATATTGGGGTGTCAAATTTTAATATTTCGAAACTTCAGGAAGTGATGGCCTCTGCCGTTGTACGCCCCGAAATGAACCAAATAGAATTACACCCCTATTTGCCTCAGGAAAAATTGGTAACATTCTGCAAAGAGCACGAAATTGCCCTTACAGCGTACTCACCGCTTGGATCCAGTGACAGGCCCAAAGCAAGACGGAGAGATGACGATCCGGTGCTATTGGAGGCGGCGGTCATTCAGGAAATTGCCAAAAAGCATCAGGTAACCGCAGCGCAGGTGCTTATCGCATGGGCAATCCATAGGGATATTGCAGTAATCCCAAAGTCAGTATCTAAAGACCGGATTATCCAAAATCTTGCTGCAAAGGATGTTACACTCGATTCCGAGGATTTGAAAAAAATCGCTGCTATCGGGCATCAGTTCCGGTTTATTGACGGTAGTTTCTTCACCGAAGTACCCGGAAGTCCTTACGCACAGTCAGATCTGTGGGAAGAATCTTAAGACGTAGACGCTCGAATGCTTTTTGTCGTCGCCGCTATTTGTTTTATTTCTAAAAACCAACTACTTGATTAATTTGCTATGTCAGAAATTAAGGAAGCCTATAGTTTATTCAAAGATGTCTGCAAGGTTGTAGACCTTGCAGCTACCTACTCGGATATACATCCGGGTCTATTAAGCCAAATTAAGGAATGTAACAGTGTGTATAAATTCCATTTTCCACTTCGAAATGAAGATGGGACCTATGAAGTGCTTAAAGGATACCGGGTGCAACATTCCCACCATAAATTACCGGTAAAAGGGGGTATCCGGTATAGTAGTTTTGTCGATGAAGAAGAAGTGAAAGGATTGGCAGCACTGATGACCTACAAATGTGCCCTCGTCAATATTCCCTACGGCGGTGCAAAGGGAGGGGTAAACATCGATCCTAACAAATATACTGTGCCTCAGCTTGAACGGATTACCAGGAGGTATACGGCGGAATTAATTAAGAAAAATTTTATCGGTCCCGCTATTGACGTACCGGCTCCGGATTACGGTACCGGAGCCCGTGAGATGGCTTGGATTGTAGATACCTATGAGGCATTTAATCCTAACTCAATCAATGCCAAAGGGTGTGTTACCGGCAAGCCGCTTTCTCAACACGGCATTGAAGGCCGTACTGAAGCTACAGGAATGGGTGTATATATCGGTATTCGTGAAGCCGTTAGCGTCAAAGAGGATATGGACGCCCTGGGGTTGACTACCGGGTTAGAAGGAAAAAGAGTGATCGTACAGGGTTTGGGGAACGTGGGCTACCACTCCGCGAAGTTTTTGGCCGAAGCAGGTGCAATCATCATCGGTATTGCCGAATACAATGGAGGCATTTGGGATGAAGGCGGCATTGATGTCGAGGCGTTGAAGGCCTATCAGCTCATAAACAGAGGGTTTAAGGGCTACCCAAAAGGGCTTTTTGTTGAGAATTCTGTTGAGATGCTTACCTACCCCTGTGATATCCTTGTTCCTGCGGCGCTCGAAAACGTCATCACGGCCGAAAATGCCGGGAGAATTCAGGCAAAAATCATTGGAGAAGCTGCCAATGGTCCGGTCACCCAAGAGGCGGCTCAGATTTTGATCGCGAAAAACATCTTTGTCATTCCGGATATGTATCTGAACGCTGGGGGAGTTACAGTTTCCTATTTTGAATGGCTGAAAAACCTATCGAGGGTATCATTTGGGAAGCTGGAGAAACGCTACGATATGAAAAAGTACGATGCGTTACTTGCTGTTATTGAGAAAGCTACCGGCGATACATTTACGGCCGAACAGAAGGATTTGATCGTACGTGGGGCAAGTGAAAGGGACCTCGTCAACTCCGGATTGGAGGAAACTATGGTAACGGCATACCATCATATGAATAATTTCCGTAAGGAAAAGGGCATTAAAACCCTTCGTATCGCCGCATTTTCCGTTGCGTTGGAGCGTATCGCTATCAGTTATATGGATTTGGGGATCTTTCCGTAATGCGTCAAAAAAGGAGTTTAAAAGCGGCGCAGGCGTTGATAGCAGGATTATGCTTAGGATGTAGGATTCTACCGATTCTGATCGGGAAAAGTAATTACCGCTAAATAGCAGTTATAAAAAGATGAAAAAAAGGCAGTTTATTAAATCTTCTACCCTTGTCTTGGCAGGAAATTACCTGATGCCACTTATGTCTTGTAAAACGTCCTCGCAAAAGCCTGCCCTGATTAATTGGGCAGGCAATTTAACGTATCAATCATCGGCATTGGAAATGCCGGAGGCCATGGACGATTTGCGCTCGCTTGTGCGCGAAGCGGATCACCTGAAGCCCTTGGGTACCCGCCATTCGTTTAATACAATTGCCGATACGCGTTATAGGCATGTATCGCTGGATAACATGGACGGCGACATACAAATAGACGCCATCAATCAAACGGTAAAAGTAGCTGGTGGCATAAAGTATGGAGATCTGGCCGTGAAGCTTCACGAAGAAGGATTTGCGCTACATAATCTGGCTTCCCTTCCACACATTTCTGTGGCAGGAGCCTGCGCTACGGGTACCCACGGCTCTGGAGACCGCAACGGAAACCTTTCCTCCGCAGTGGTAGGTATTGAAATGGTCACAGCCGACGGGGGACTGATGCGTTCTACTAAAAATCAAGATGTGGAGCTATTCGGTGGGAAGGTGGTCAATTTGGGAGCTTTAGGAGTAGTAACTAGCCTTACTTTAGCCATTCAGCCGACGTTCAATGTAGTCCAGTTTGTGTATGAGGATCTGCCACTAACCGCACTGAGGCAACATTTCGAAGACATTTTTTCCAGCGGCTATAGTGTAAGTCTATTTACCGATTGGCAAAATAACCGGGTCAATCAGCTGTGGCAAAAAGTCCGTATTCAGGGGATGCAAATTCCCCGGGTTGCCAATGACTACTATGGAGCCACCCTCTCCGCTCAACACCTACATCCGATTCGGGAGGTTTCCGCAGAAAATTGTACAGAACAAATGGGCCTGCCTGGGGCTTGGCACGAGCGCCTGCCCCATTTCAAGATGGATTTTACGCCAAGTAGCGGAAAGGAATTGCAGTCCGAGTATTTTGTACCGAGAAAACACGCCGTCGAAGCCATCGATGCCTTGTATCGGATGGGCGATGACATTTTCCCACACTTGCTCATCTCCGAGATTAGATCCATTGCTGCGGACAGGCTTTGGCTTAGCCCTGCTTATGGAAGGGACAGCATTGCGCTTCATTTTACCTGGAAGCAAGATTGGCCGAATGTGCAAAAGCTACTCCCTAACATTGAAAAGGAACTAAAACCCTTTCAAGTACGTCCGCATTGGGGAAAGCTATTTACCCTCTCTGCCGATTACCTGCAGAGCCAATATGAACGAATGGAATCTTTCAGGGATATGGCACGTGAACTTGACCCTAAGGGTAAATTCCAGAATGCCTTTTTACGGGAGTTCATACGCATATAGTATTTGAAGGCTTGCCTATACGTTAGCAGTATGTTACTCCGTGACTAGCCAAAGCATTTTCTAAAAACGAGCATTGCCGATAGCCGTTTAAACCGTACCATGCAGTGTTCGAGAACCTGTTGATTTCAAATGGGATTAATCGGAATTTCGGAACGTGGGATTCGTATAAATCCAAAAAAAAGGCCCCTAAAACTGGGGCCTTTTTGTCTTCTATGGAGCGTGGAGTTACCTCACTTCTTTTATCGTTTCGATGGCTTGCTTGGTAAGCGCCTGAATTTGGTCATAATCCTTTGCATCAAGCAGCTGCTTGCTGACAAGTTTGCTTCCCATGCCAACCGCACACACGCCGGCCTTGAACCAACCCTGCAGATTTTCTTTATCTAGCGAAACGCCGCCAGTGGGCATGAACAGTAAATCTGGGAACAACGCTTTGATGGATGACAGAAAAGCGGGCCCAAGCATGTCTCCGGGAAACAACTTGATTAATTTTGCGCCCAAGTTTTCTGCCGCGATGATTTCTGAGGGAGTCATGCAACCGGGTACCCAAAGCATATCGTGCTTATCCACGGCTTCGGCGACCTCAGGGATGGTGCCCGGGCAGATAATGTAGTCAGCACCGGCCGCAATATAGGTTTCAGCCATGGCGGCATTTTTTATGGTGCCTATTCCCAAGTAAAGGTCTGGCATTTCCTTATCCCGAAGCGCGCGCATCTTTTTGAAATTTTCCAAGGCAGCGGCTCCGCGGTTTGTATACTCAACCATTCGAATCCCGGCTCCGTACAGTGCTTTTAGTACATTTAAGCTTACGTCAGGATCCTTGTCAAAATACAGCGGCAATATTCCCTGTTCAGGTAGGCGTTTTAATAATTCTTCTTTCATAGTCTTAGGGTATGTATCAACATTCTCTCCCTTAACCCAACTTGCAGATAGGGAGAGTTTTTTAAATTAGGCAAGCGGTGTTACCCGAAATGGCTTTCAAAGAATCTAGATTTTTACTTTGATTACCAGCTTCTTGATGGATCCTTCTCCGATCATGGGCGCATGCACATCCTCCGGAAACAAGATGGCGAATTGACCGTCGTGTAATTCTACATACATATCAGGCTGATCGGCATAGTAGGTAACGTCTTTTTCCGGATTATAGGCTGCCTTCGGCTGTGAACAGGTTTCACGGGGCTTCCATCCCATGGTTTCCGGGCCTTTTATGCAGACTTGGATGTCGATATGCTTGTCGTGGCATTCGAATTTAGCCAGGGATTCTTCGGCTGTTTTTGCCGGACTGTCAAATGCGATGGCTTTAAGTTCATCTCCTGACACCTCGTATTTTCCCGGTTCCATTGCCTGCAGGTCCAGTGATTGGATGTAATCAAATGCCTGCCTAAACTGCGGGTGTATGGACAGGTACCTGTTTGCGTTGGTGAGCGTATCTATGATCATTTCCTGGAGGTTTTTTTGATGTGGCCCATTCGTTCGATTACCGCTGTACGCGTCCGCTTGCGTCTCCTTCCATAAGCACCTTTACCTCGCTAAGCGTGGCATGGTTCATATCGCCTGGAATGGTGTGTTTCAAGGCCGAAGCAGCGACAGCAAACTCTGTTGCATCTTTCATGGACATTTCTGTTACAAGTCCGTAGATCAGCCCACTGGCAAAGGAATCTCCGCCACCAACACGGTCAACGATCCGCACGTCGTATTTTTTGGAATGGTAAAATTCATTGCCGTCATAAACGAGTGCGCTCCAGCCGTTGTCTGATGCACTATAGCTTTCCCTTAGGGTAGAGGCGATGTATTTGAAGTTAAATTTTTCTTTCATCTGACGGAACACGTCTTTGTATCCTTCCAGATTTAGCTCACCTTTGGTTACATCCGTTTCTTTGCTGTGAAATCCAAGCGTAGTTTCAGCATCTTCTTCATTGCCGATGCATACGTCAACATATTGGCACAACCTGGTCATTACCTCCCGGGCCTTCTCTTTGCTCCATAATTTTTTACGGTAGTTCAAATCGATAGAGGTAGTTACGCCTTTGGCTTTTGCCGCCTTTAGGGCTGCCTAGGTAAGTTCAGCAGCTTTGTCGCTAAGTGCCGGGGTGATGCCCGTTGTATGGAACCACACCGCTCCGTCGAAAATTTTATCAAAATCAAACTCTGAAACAGACACATCTGCGATGGAAGCATCTGCACGGTCATAGACCACTTGCGATGCCCTCATTGAGGCTCCGGTTTCCAAAAAGTAGATGCCCAGTCGTTTCCCCCCCCGGGCGATAAACTGCGTGTCTACCCCGTACCTGCGGACATGGTTGATGGCAGACTGTCCGATCGGATTATCCGGCACCTTCGTCACAAACGTTCCCTGTAACCCGTAATTGCAAAGGGCAGCCGCCACATTTGCCTCACCGCCGCCGTAGGTGACATCGAATGAATCAGCCTGAACAAATCTTTTAAAATCAGGAGTGGATAAACGAAGCATGATTTCGCCTAGTGTAACGACTTTTTTTGACATGATTGGTTTGTTGTTTAATGTAGAAATGGATTAATTTTTTATGTTTTTTTGAAAAAGCCACAACCGCCTACCCTTCCGTAGTATAAGAAGTAGCCAAAATGCGATCTGCCTGTTAGTGGTGTTTGCCGGCTAAACTCGGAATGCCTGATTTCCGGACCTGCTTTTACAGACAAGTCTAGTGTTTTATTTTTGCAAAAGCAAATCCCCGGCTCCGCCTTTCGGTAGATGGTTTGTAATCAGCCATATATTGATTTGCGGGCTTTATCCCCAATTAACGCCGTCTTTATTGCTGACAGGTGCCTTATTCATGGGAAAGGGGTACAAACCGCGCACTCAAATCCGGATCGGCCATGTCTCTGTCCAATGGAAACATGGGCCTGTTAATCCGGGCGTGCCCCAGTCTTTCCAAGTCCTGGTCAACGCCACCAGGTGTCAGGGCCATTACCCAGTCTGCGCGCATGTCGTACAATTCCGGAACGAGGTAGCCAATCTTTACCATGACGATATCCGCCTTTCTAGGCGCTAGTCCTAAACGGGTAAAATCCGCCTCCCGGTGATAAGGTTTCCGCTTTTTGGTAACGATCACCGAGATGCTTCCGATTTTGACTACTACTTCCGTTTCCGCGTTTCTGTCGCCTTGCTCAATAGCCGTGACGATGCCGCTTAACAGTACCGGTGGGGCAAACCGGTCATCGACCGCGGCGCCTGCAAGTCCTTCAACCGGATTGCCTACACCCGCGGCAACTGCCTTTTCGACAAACTCAGGTCCGGGAATGGATGCATAGATCAGCGAGGGACCGTTTTCCTGTTTGAATTCAGGTCTTGCAAGTACCTCGTGTAAGGTCCAAGTCACATCCCCTGCGCCTCCTGCAGTTGGATTATCCCCCATATCGCTGATCATAAAGGGTTTTTTATCACTAGCGATGGCCATGTCAAGGCTTTCTTCAAGCGAAGCCACTGGGGCGATAAAATCAAACTGATGCCGGACATCCCAAAAGCTTCTGGCGAGGTATTCGGCCGCTTTTCCTACTTTTTCCTTGTCGTCTCCTGTAGCCATGACATAAGCTTGGTTTCTGGGCTCATCCGCCCAGGCATAGCCGATCCAAATCCCTGCATCCAAGACCCCATCTTCTTTTGTGACAGGGTCCACCTTTGCGTACAGGCTTTTTCCGGGCTCTACCCGTGTGCTGGTCTTTTCCCCTGGAAGAAGAATGGGAACAGGGATCCAGGCTTTATAGGCAGGTTTCCCTTTACCGCTTTCCAATCTTTCGAGTAAGTTGTCTACCGTCCTTTTTTTGGATTCCATTGCGTCTTCGTGCGGCGCTAATCGGTAGCAGGTAATCAGGTCCGTATTTTCAGCTAGGCGCCAGGATACGCTTCCATGTAGGTCCATACTGGTGGATATTACGGTTTGATCTCCGATTACCTCCCGGACTCGGATGATAAAATCTCCTTCTGGATCATCCATGCCAACGACACTCATCGCTCCGTGTATATCAAAGAATAACCCGTCGTAGGGGAGATTCTCCTTTAGCAAGTCCAACGTTTTAGTCACCAAGGACTCATAAGCCTCTCTGGTAACGATTCCCCCAGGGATAGCATGGCCCCTCAACGTCGGAAACCAGTTGGCGCGGTTCCGGTTGGCCGAGTCCGGTGAAAGGAAGGGGTACATGTCAAAGATTTCCTCCCCGGTACGGGCCAAAAAGGCTTCTTCCGTGGATTGTGCAGGGGAAAAGGTACTCGATTCAATGGCCAGTCCGGCAATTGCAATTCGCGGTAACGTGTTATCGCTGTTGTCTTCAACAGCATTTTGCCGGCTGCATCCGGAAATAAAAAGAATATTCAGGGCAATAGCTAAAGTAAAACGCTTCATTTAGGTGTTTTTTCAAGTGGTTACAGGTGTAAGCAACAGATTATAATTCAAATGTAACCACTTTTTGGTCATTGGGCGCACACAGGGATGCTTTTTGCATAGTGCTGGAAAAAATTATTGTGAAGCATGTTCCGTTTGGCACAAAAAAACCTGCTTGCCTAAAAAGCAAGCAGGTCGGTTGTTACACGTCTTTAAGTACTAGAATCCAAATCCAATATAAATTTGAGCAATGGAATTTTTGGAGTTGTCTGTTAGATTACCTGCAATGCCACTATTTCCAACTTCACGAAGGCCATAATTATAGCGGGCACCAACCGTAACGTTTCGCACATCAAAAGCAACTCCGGCAACTATACCGTAGTCAATCCGGTTGAAATCATCCGTTTCAAGTTCCGTAACCTCGGTTTCTCCCAAGTCGGAATATTCTAGGTCGCTGACATTTGCCGAAAGGAGGTAGGAAACGTACGGTCCCGCATGTATGTTAAGTGGGCCTATATTAACGGCTAACGCTACAGGCACTTGCACATAATTCAGGTTAAAACGCACTTCTCCGGGCTCGATACCCAGTACGTTTTCCAAATCCGATCCTCCATAACTGATTTTGGAACCTCCGCTTGTATAAAGTACTTCGGGCTGGACTGCCAGGAATCGGGTAATGGGTACTTTGGTAAATACACCCACATGAAAGCCGATTTTCATGTTCTCGTCCTCAACATTAGCGTGATCTACTATCAGCTGTGAGGCATTTAGACCTCCCTTGATTCCGAATTTCGGTCCGGGGTTTTCGCTTTGCGCGATAGATTGGCCTGTTCCTAAGAGCAGAAATCCAAGTGCGGCCACGAATGCAGATAAATGTGATAAAGTGTTCGTTTTCATAATACGTTAATTAAATGATAGAATGGTTTAGGTATTGATATGCAAATACCATACAAAAAGGTAAAAATAAAAATAAAAAAATTATATTTAATAATATTTTAATAATTTGTAATTACTTAATTTAACGTAATTTTGTTATTTTTGATGTTTTTTGCTCTCCAAGCCTTTGAGGGAGAGGGTTTTTTATAAAACCTATTAGCCGTTGCTAAAGGAGAAATTGTAGGAACCAAACATCCATTTTGCGTGAACGTGAATCAGAGATGTAAAGTGAGTACAGCAGTTCCCACACTTTGGCCTCTTTTCGACATGATCTGGAATTAAAAGAATCTTCGCTAATGTTGACGTCGCACCTACTCGCTTAAAGCAAA
Organism: Cytophagales bacterium; assembly: GCA_016124425.1. Classification (GTDB taxonomy): domain Bacteria; phylum Bacteroidota; class Bacteroidia; order Cytophagales; family Cyclobacteriaceae; genus Lunatibacter. The sequence goes on along the minus strand of WGNT01000089.1, from coordinate 7,087 downwards.
AGCAGTGGTAATTTGGGTAGTAGGCAGGTTGTGGTACTCGGGTATGGTTCTGTTTGACGCTGAGGTGAAGTATGGGATTGTGCCAGACAAATGAGTGGAGCGCTTTCGGGTAAGGCATTGGACTCATTTGTGTTTTTTTCTTGCTTCTCTTTCCTGAAATCTTGAGGTTGAAATACAAACGCTGTGGCTAGTTCTAGTGTAATTGTAACAATGATGTTGTCACTCGTGCTGAAAAGGAGGGCAGACTGCATTTTATTATGCTTTTATGCCTTTTGATTTCATCAGTTTTTATTTGAGAAAAAGTTAAAGCTAACTTTAAACTCACCTATCCGAAGTTCCAACACTGTGGATTTTTCCATTATGAAAAAATTGATTAAATCAGTGCGAATTGATCAGGACGTGCTTGCCTCGATTTTGTTATTTGCACCGGTAGCACTAGTTACCCAAAACGTTCTTTTGATATCGTCCTTGTACCTAAGCCTCACTCTTTTGTTAGGTCCTGTAACCTATTATTTGGTTCGGACCCTTGAACAAAAATACCCTATTTTATACCCAAAAGCCTTTCCTAATCCAATTTTGATTCTCGGAGGGGGATATGTTCCGGATTACACCTTTCCGAGCAACCAACAACTGTCATTAGATGCCTTGGGTCGGTTAGTTGAAGCGTTGCGGTTGTTTCGTTTTTCAAAATCAAAATACCTCATACTATCTGGTCCTACTTTGGATCAAGAATTAACCAGTCTGTCAGCCATACAGTCACGGGTAGTATTTGAAATGGGAGGAATCCGAACGGAAAACATCATTATGTTACATAACCCTACTTCTACAGAAGAGGAGGTATTGGCTTACAAAAGGTTATTTAGTTTTCTTGTTCCTGTAGTAGTCACAAAGGCCATTCACCTTCCACGGGCGGTACTTTATTTTAAAATGCATGGAATCGAGCCAATTCCTGCTCCTTGCAACGTTATATTTGAGAATAAACCGCTCACGCCAAAGGATTTTTTGGTTCCAGCTATTTCGAACGCGTCCCATTTAAGCGCGTACCTTAAGGAAAGTATTGGCATTATGTGTTTAAAGATTTTGTTGATGTTTGCCAAATCGGCCGCTGTTGGAAGTGTCAAACATTCAGCCTATTAATGAAATTTAACGGGGTTTAGGGTTAGGAATTTGTTATCGGTTATTTCCTTATTTGTAGGAGCCGGGATAGCGTTTAAAATTGAATTGTGTGGAAACTAGCCAAAATCATTTATCTCATAAATCCATTTATTTGGAGCTAATACTTCAGAAATTCAGACCAGCGTTTACAAATCTCTGGTTTTCATTGATACTATTTTTTAGTCTTTTTACTATAAAAATGGTGAGTTGTGGACAAACATGAAATACATTGTCATAGTGGTACAGAAATTAATTAACGCGAAGTGTTTCTTTATGTTATGGCTATTGAATCAGTATGCAATGATTTTGGGGGGTGCACACGTATGTAAACAGTTATGAAAGTACAAGAGTTATTGGTAAGGTTTGCTGCAGGGGAAAGGAATTTCCAAAATGCATACCTCAGTAGGGCCAAACTTTGCAGCGCGAACTTAGTTGGTATAAGCCTCAGGGGAGCAAACGTCTCCTATGCTGACCTTAGTAAAGTCGATTTAAGTAATGCTAACTTGACAGGAGCGAATCTTTTTGAATCCAACTGTTCCGAGGCCTATCTAAACAACGTAGACCTTCGTTCAGCCGACCTTCGCGGGGCTAATTTTAGCGGGGCGGAACTTTCCCGAGCAAATTTTTACGGAGCCAACCTACGGGGAGCCGACTTCACTGGAGCAGATCTATCCGAAGCCAATCTTCTTGGTGCAGATCTTTTCGGAGCCAACCTTAAAGGAGCCAATCTTCGTGAATCCTACCTTCTGGGAGCCAATCTATTTGGGGCTGATCTCCGCCACACTGATATTAGTGATGCCATCACCTACGGAGCTAATTTTGCAGAGACAGTCTTTATAGGTTTCTAGGTATTTTTAGATACCAACAAACCGGATGAGGCCATCAGATAGTAATCCCCGATCCGTAGGTGCAACTGAAGAGCTGTGCATCCTTCAGTTAGGCGATAATACCTCGGACCTCCATGCAATCGCAAAGCAAGGAGAGACAACCTGGGACCTTCATTCATTAGCCAGCTTGAAATCAAAAAAATAGGGGTATCACCCGAACACCCCTCCCCTTAGGAAAACTAGTAGGGCGCAGAACAGCCAATCGCAGCGTTATGTGTGGGCAAAAAAATACGATGACAGCAGATGAATTATTGGCGGCATATGCCGCTGGCGAACGAAATTTTCAAAATGCCAACCTTGGCAATGTCAGCCTCTTCGCAGCCAACCTGAGTGGCGCAGACCTGAGCGATACCAATCTTAGCAGGGCCAACCTTCGCGAAGCCAACCTCGAAGGAGCTAAGCTCAGTAGATCCAATCTAAGTGGAGCCAATCTTAGCGGAGCCAACCTGAGTTATGCTGTACTTCCAAAAGCCGACCTTAGCAGAGCCAACCTTGTCAAGGCTGGCCTAGTAAGAGCTAACCTTAACAGAGCTAATCTCCTCGATACCGACCTTCGAGAGGCCAGCCTTCGAGATGCCAATCTTAGTAGGGCGGATCTTCGCAACGTTGACCTTAGCAATGCCGATATTCGCTTTGCCAACCTACGCGGAGCAAATCTTAGCGAAGGTGACTTTAGCCAAGCCAACCTTAGTGGAGCCGACCTTCGGGAAGCCGATCTTAGCTATGCTGAACTTGGTGAATCAGATCTTAGCGAAGCAAATCTTGACGGAGCAAATCTCAGCAAAGCCGAACTAAAGGGGGCAATCAGGTAATCAATTCCTTTCGGGTTTACCACCCTCTGGAACAAAAGGGGTATAAGGGGCATTCCCCGGATACCCCTTCCTTTAGGAAGACTAGTAGGGCTCAACAAACTAACGTAGCGTTAAGATCGGGCAATCAAACACCATTGATATAGAAGCGTTGCTAGCGGACTGCATTTCAGGCCAAAGATCATTTTTACATGCTGAGCTTCGCGGGGTCAACCTTTGTGGAGTTGACTTGCTGGAGGCCAATCTTAATGGAGCTAATTTTTGTGACGCCTACCTTAGCGAGCCGGATCTTAGTGAACGTTCTATTCGCGAAGCCAAATTTATCAATGCCATCGCTTGCGGTGCTACCTTTTTCAGAGCCGACCTTCGGGAGGTATACATTCGGCTAGCAGACCTTCGCTACACCAACATTGGCAAAGAATGCCTAAGCAGAGTCGGTCTTTCGCAAAGCGAACCTGTGCAGTGCGAATCTTGGCGGAGCTGACTTAAGTGAAGCCAATCTTTTTGGAGCCAACCTTGCTAGTACCAACCTTGACGGAGTAAATCTTGATGAAGCCCTCCTGTAGCCAAACTTCAGTATGTGCATATATGTGAACAGCAATTCCTCGCGCCTACCTGCTCGCATAGTTGGTTACTCCACACAGGCGCTTTGCTCAAGACCTTTGCAAACTCCCAAAAAAAAGTTACCTTTATCCCGGTTAAATTAATCTAATATGATTCAAAGACTTACTGGTGTTGCTTTTCGCGAGTTAAGAAAGTATTTCTATTATTTGATCGTGATTTATTGCGTTGTACTTTTGTGTCCGTATCTTTGTGTAAGTAACACTGGATAAGTTAAGATTCCGTTTATCTTTTAGCATATCACCTAACCCATTTTATTTCAGCCTATTAAACCGAAGGTAGATCTGTATATATGTCAGGTTGTCCCTACGACATATGTTCCATTGGGTTTTTAATTTTCTTAAAAAGTGTGGTGAATATATTTAGTAATTTGCCTTTTGCAATGCTTTCTTGATAATTAACTGTAAAGACGAACGTATTCGAAGTAAAGCTGTCAATTGCAATTAACTTGTCAAAAAAAACCGGTTATTGTTTATTGATTGTTTCCTATTTAATTCAAGTAATTCTATGGACAGTGAACGAATATTGAGTGCAATCGGAAAGTCCCAGATACTCGTAAGCTCAAGTAAGAATTTTAAGAATTCGATTCAGGGAGTACTGTCCCTATTAGGAGAGGCTACAGGGGTTGATAGGGTGTATGTGTTTAAAAATCACCTAGATGAAACCGGAAATGCTTGTTTTTCCTATAAATTTGAGTGGGTGGCAGAGGGAGTGGAACCGCAGTTGGGTTTACCGTTATTGGAGAATGTCCCTTGGGATGCATTTTCGGAAATTGCGGACAAGTTGGCAGCAAACGTCGTGATGAACGAACGGGTAGAAGATCATGAAAATGATCATTTTAAAGAGACCATGCGCGTGCAGGGAATCTTGTCCTACTTGTTTATTCCTGTTTTTGCCGGAAAGCACCTGTGGGGGTTTATCGGCTTTGACAATTGCACTTCTGATGAACTTTTTAAAGAGGAACAAAAAACGGCCTTACATGCCCTAGCTACAACCTTGGGCGCAGTCATCTTGAACAAGATACAACGGAAGCGAATTTTACGCGAAAAGGCTAAATACAAAAGCATAGTCAATAACGTCAAGGAAATTTTATTCGAACTTGATGTCAGTTTTCGGTTTACCTTCCTAAACCCCGCTTGGTCGGAGTTAACTGGATTCAGCATAGAGGAGGGACTTGGGCGAAGCATAGATTCATTTATAAAGCCGGAACAACGTAAGGATTTCAATAGCAGAACAGCGCGACTATCGTCTTTTGAACATGAGGCAGAAACCTTTGAAACCAAATTTTTAACCAAAAATGGCACCTACAAATGGGTAAAAATTTCGCTTTTCGAGAAAGTAGTAGGCAAGAACGGTAGTAGGATCTTTTCCGGTTTTGTTCTTGATATAGATAAGGAAAAGCAAGCGTCCTTTATTACAAAAGAAATAAGCGATAGGTATCAAACTGTCTTAAAAAACGTCAATGACATCATCTATGTGAAAGAACTGGATGGGAGTTATAATTTTATTTCAGATAATATAATCATTTTTGGATTTAAGAAGGAAGATTTTTATTCTAATCGGGAGTTTTTTGATGGAATAATTTATTCCGATGACCGAGCGTGGGTTTTAGAGGAACTCTCCGATCACAATGTATCTCCTATGATTGATATTAATTACCGTATCGTCAACAATAAACAGGAGGTCTTTTGGGTAAATGACAGGAGATGGCTGGAATTTTCCAACTTGAATGATGAATTAAAGATCTATGGGCGGATTTCGGACATTACTTCTTTAAAGGCAAAAGAGCTGGAAATTGAAAAGAATAGGGAGGAACTTTCAAAGCTGAATGAGTTGCTTCAAACAGTCAACGAGACCCAGGTCAATTTTCTTTTTGATGAGGATTTTAAGGAATCTATAGATAGTCTTTTGGTCAAAATTCTAAGTCTTACTGGAAGCCAGTTTGGGTTTATGGGCGAGGCATTGTATGATGAAAATGGAAAGCCTTATTTGAAATCCCATACGATTACAAATATTTCCTGGTCAAAGGAGTCAGAGGACTTTTATCAGAAAAACTTTAAATTAGGCATCGAGTTTCGAAATCTGGAGAGCCTTTTCGGTTATAGCATGGTGAATGGTGTTCCCGTAATCTCAAATGATCCGCAAACTGATTATCGCTCCGGAGGAACACCGCAGGGACATCCGCCTTTGACATCTTATTTGGGCATACCCGTGTTCAAAAATGAGGAGCTTCTAGGCCTGATTGGGCTTGCAAACAAGGAAGGTGGGTTTTCTGAAACTGATTTGGAGTTTCTCAAGCCCATTACCAATAGCTATGCGAATTTCCTGAAATCCCTGCGAATTTCGCGTCAACGGAAGCAAGCGGAGGAGGAAAAAATTGAAGCGAATCGGCTTTTTAAGTTGATCTCAGAGTCGGCAAATGACATTATTGCCCTTCATGATATGGACTCTACCTTCAAGTTTGTGTCTGCGTCCTGTTACAGAGTATTAGGCTACAAGCCAGAGGAGTTATTGGGAAATAAGCCGGATGAGGTATTTAATACGTCTGAGCGGCGAACATACATCCGCAATTCGTCGGAAGTTGTCATTGCTGCCCATGAACACAAGTTGACTAAAAAGAAAATCTATATAGAGATTAATATCACCTATATCAAAGACAGCGATGGTACTCCTACTGCGTATCTCGCTGTCGCAAGGGATGTTACCGAACGGGAACTGATGCTTGACCGCTTGGTTGTCTCTTTTGAGCGGGAAAAGGAACTGAATGTGCTGAAGTCCAGGTTTATCTCGATGACCTCTCATGAGTTGCGTACCCCACTGTCTACCGTCCTGAGCTCCAACGAGATCCTTCAGAACTACCTGCGGAAAATGGACGATCCGATTTTAAGGGATAAAGCGCTTAATCATACCAAAAAAATAGAACGACAGGTGAACCGTTTGAATGCGGTGATTAACGACATCCTGATATTGGAAAAAAATGCCCAAGGTAGTCTTACCTTAAAAGTAGAACCTATCCCAATAAAAGCGCTTATGCAGGAATTGTGTAGCGCCTTTTGTGAGGAAAATCGATCACTAACCAAATTTAAAAAGAGCCTCCCGGATGAGGACAAAGTGATCATGACCGATAGTAACCTACTTAGGCATATCTTATCTAATCTGATCGAAAATGCTATCAAATATGGTAAACCATACGGGGAGGGGATGGAATTGGCTTTGGTTTATGAAAAGGACTATGTTGAAGTTAACGTAAAGGATGAAGGAATCGGTATCCCGGAGGAAGACCAACGGTTTATTTTTGATTCTTTTTACAGGGGTAAGAATGCGGATTTGATTCATGGAACGGGCCTCGGCCTGTATATCGTGCATGAGTTTACGCTGCGCTTAGGAGGGTCAATCACATTTAAAAGTGTGTATAATGAAGGTTCTACATTTACATTAAGACTGCCTTATGGGACATAAAATACTGCTAGTGGAAGATGAAGCCGACTTACGGGAAAACTTCAAGGAAATCTTAGAGATGAACGGATTTGAGGTTCAGGCACAATCTAATGCGGTTGATGCCCTGAAGGCCTTGGATGAGGAAACCTTTGACTTGATTGTTTCTGATATATTAAT
>WGNT01000075.1 GCA_016124425.1 Cytophagales bacterium | reverse complement strand
CGTTATCAGTTTGATATGTTTCTTTACGAGCGCTGTCTCGCAGTAGGTGTCCGTTTTTTTCTGAATACACAAGTATTGGATATTGATCAGCCCCACGGAGGAGGGTTTGCGCTTTCGTTAGACTCCGGGAGTTCCATTTTGGCTAAAGTGGTGCTAGGCGCATTCGGAAAAAGATCAAAAATGGACAAGGTGCTTAACCGGTCCTTTATCGCAGAGCGCTCTCCATTCATCGGTGTAAAATACCATGCGAAGATCGATTATGAACCAGATATTGTTGCGCTGCATAATTTTGAAGGCGGTTACTGCGGAATCAATCAAGTAGAGAATGGCATTTTTAACGTGTGTTACTTGGGAAGCAGGCATTTGCTGAAAAAACACGGAACTATCTCCTCCATGGAATCTGAGGTATTGTTCAAAAACCCACATTTGGAACAGATTTTCCAGAGGGCTGAGTTTCTTTGGGAAAAGCCAGAAGTGATTAACGAGATTAATTTCTGCACTAAAAAACCCGTTGAGAGTGACATGATGATGCTTGGAGACGCGGCAGGCATGATCACTCCACTGTGTGGCAATGGTATGGCGATTGCGATCCATACCGGTAAGATCGCCGCGGAGTCCGTACTGGCGCATAATTCCCTCGAAAAGATGCTCTCTGCCTATGCCGGTTCTTGGAACTACTATTTTGAACAACGGTTACTTATCGGCAGAATGGTGCAGCGCCTGTTCGGCGCTGCGGCTCGGTCAGATTTCGCGGTGCACTTAGTAAATCAGATTCCCTTTCTTGCCCGTCAGATCATGCGGCGAACCCATGGACAAAGAGTATAACTTTTGCAAAGCAAAAGCTTAATAGGCTGAACGGTACTCATTCTGAACATTAATGAACTCAAAGAAACCTAAAACGCCGCGCAAAATTAACCTAGTTGAAAAAAATTGAGTTAATTAAAAGTGCCAATACTTTTCCGCAAAGGGCAGTTGATCGAATGTGTACTAAACGGAAACTCATGGATTCACTTGATCGCTACCTGAATTTAGTAAAAGCCTATCCGGAAATTATTGAAAACATCCCCCTCAAACACGTAGCCACCTACCTTGGCATTACCGACTCTTCCCTACGCAGGATTAGAAGAGAACTTTCCAGACATTAATACAGCTTTACAGCTTGTGATATTTCTTGTCATGGGACAAGTTTTTTGTCAATTTCGTTTATTACTTTTGAAAACTACTCTTTATTCATTTACACATCTTACCCGTTTATCATGAAAGCAATCCATGTTTATCTCAATTTTCCCGGAAATACAGAAGAAGCGTTCTCGTTCTATAAATCAGTTTTCGGAGGCGACTTCACTGCCAAGATCACCTATAGTGACATGCCCTTGGGGGAAATGACGCCACCCGAAGACGAAAGAAACAAACTAGCCCACATTTCCCTTCCACTGAGCAAAGACCTCATTTTGATGGGATCGGATATCATGGAGTCGACAGGGCAGAAGGTTGTCTTTGGCAACAACTCCTATATTTTTCTGGCCATGGAATCCAAGGAACAGGTGGATCATTATTATAATAAACTGGTAGCAAACGGAAGCCCCGAAATGCCTGTAGGCGATGTTCCTTGGGGCTCCTACTTTGGAAGCCTATGGGACCAATTTGGTATTGGATGGATTCTAGAATACGAGTACCCCCAGGAATAGATTCGTTAAAGGACTAAATAGCGGTAACGATTTCGCCGGTGTGTGGCCTATTTTATCTCCATTAACCTGCGCTGGTCCTGAATCCGTTATCAAATTAGTTTCTTGTTTTCCTGGTAGGGATGCCTGCAGCGAACAATCCGAGAAGTGATATAATCGCTACAGCTTCTGCCATATTTGTTGCTCGCGGACTACAAAATCCTTAAAGGTGAGCGGCTGCCTACCCATAATCTTTTGCAGCCAATTCGATTTAGGGGCGGCTTTTTGAAAACGGGGTAGATAATGCAGCATGATCATTACCAGAATAAACGCCGTGTCTACCCCTTCTTTTCTTTTTCGTATAAAAAATGCTATTAGATTGGGAGAATTAAATTGGATTTTTCTACCAAGTACGCCGCTCATTACCGAACACATGGATTTGAAATCCATTTGCTCGCCATTTGTGAGGTCATAGGCCTTTTTTTCATGTAATGTCGGATTAATTAATACCCGAGCAGCAGCTTGCCCCACGTCTTCCACATCCACGAGATTAAACATGGCGTTTCCGGCAGGAAGAAAGACGCTATCGTTTTCGATAACATCATTTCGAAGGGCCGTGCTGAAATTCTGCATAAAATAGGCAGGTCTCAAAAATGTATAGGACAACCCAGACTTCCTAATAAGACGTTCTATTTTATGATGGGGAATAATGCTGCTTTTCTCTACGCCCTGCACGGACAAAAAAACGATGTGCACTACCTTTACCGCTTTTGCAGCGGCAATTAGCGGAGCGAAATACCTCTTGACATCGGATATATGCGGTGGACGTAGCAGAAACAGCACATCTACTTCTTTCAGGAAAAGTGGAAATTGATCAATGTCATCGAAATCAAACGGGCATTTGTGAACGTGAGGAAAACGATCTAGGTATGTATCTGCCCGATGGACTCGCCTTACACCCGCGCAGACTTGATGCTCATGGGATAAAGAAGTAAGGGCGGACACAACCGCCCTTCCCACGTTTCCCGTAGCTCCTGTAATTAGAATTCGCATTTTGGAGTAGTTAATTGCTCACGAATGGCATCTGAAAGTTATATTGCTCATCCTCCACTTGAGTGAGTATGAAGTCAGCTAAGTCAGCCCTACTAATTTTCGTACTACTATTTACGCCGACCCATCCAACCCTATATGTTCCTTTAGGTGGATCATTAGTTAGTCTAGGCCCTCGCACGATTACCCACTTCACCCCACTCGAAAGTAGGACTTCGTGGTGGCTGATCGCATCGTTCAGTATCTTGGGAACGACCAATTTCATAATTGCCCTAATCATCTTATCCGCAAATTTGGGTTGATCCCTTGCTGGAAAGGGCAACCCCCCTCCTGACAACGAAATGATTCTTTCGACGTTGTAGCGTTTCATCCCTTCTAGGATGTTTGCTGTACCGTTTGTCTGAAGCCATTCCGGCGATCCCTTTACGTGCCCGAACAGGCTGACCACAATAGCTACATCTTTTACGGTCTTTAGCACGTCTACGAGCTCCAATACATCCCCCTTTACAATCTCTAAATTCTCATGATGCACCCTTACCTTGTTGGGACTTCTTACAAGAGCTTTGATAGAATACCCTGCTTTTAGCGCCTTTTCCATAAACAAACGTCCGGTAACGCCTGTGGCTCCAAATAACGCAATTTTTTGCATGTGTCTAATTTTTTGTGTTTATGCTGTTAGAATAACCGACTGACCCCGGTCAACTTAATGGTAGAGAATCAACGGAATATCGTAGAACTAATAAAATCGGTTGTAGATTTTCATTATTCCGAAATCCAATCCTTTTTGATTTTCAAACAATGATACGTATCATTGGTAAAACTTACCAATAGTATAGTACACACCTTTTTGTATGTATGGAAAAAATACCTATCTCTGCACGTTGTCCTATTCGGACAACACTTGACTTACTCGGCGGAAAATGGAAACTGCTCATCCTATTCCAGCTTTTTAAGGGCCCACTAAGGCTTAATGAATTAAGAAAATCCATTCCTGACATCAGCGAAAAGATGCTTGTTCAAGAATTGAAAATATTAGTTGATAGCAATCTTGCAACCAGAAAGAGCTTTGGTGAGGTGCCCCCACGAGTAGAATATAAGCTCACTGAAAAAGGAAAGGCTGCAATGCCGTTAATCGAAGCCATGCGTGAGTTTGCAATATCTTATGAGGCTAAAGAGCCCTAAATGCGCTCGTATGGGTTGCAATAGTACTCCCCCTCCTTTCACACTGTTGTTCGGAAAGGATGCAGCGGCTGTACCTTTTTTGCCTATACAGTTGTGGGTAATGACAAAATACTATGCATCATTCTGGGAAAAATTTTCATTGACCAGATTCCAAAAGACTTCAGGTGTCAGTGGTTTGTTTACAAATTCCTTCACATTAGGTATATTGGCAGCCCGTTCCCTATCATCGGGATTGGCACTTGTAGTAAGTATGGAAACCACAGATCGATTCTTAATTTCAACAGAAAGCTCATTGTATTTGTCCAAGAACTCCCAGCCGCTCATGCCGGGCATGTTTAGGTCCAAAAATATCACACCCGGCTGCGGATAATTGGCATATACACCCCTTTGCAGCAGGTAATCCAATCCTTCTTTGGCCGAGCTTACGGCCCGTATTTTTACCCACTCACAGGCTTCTTCCAAAACAATTGTATGGTAAAAATTCGTAGCCTCGTCATCATCGATTAACAGGACGCAATCAAGCGAATACTTCTTCTTGTTCATATGTTTTCGTTAGTGTAAAGAAAAAAGAACTCCCTTCACCCACTTGGGAACTAATCCAAATCTTCCCTCCATGTAGTTCTACAATCTTACGGCAATAAGCCAATCCCAATCCCGTGCCTTCATATTCTTCCTTTGCATGCAAACGTTGAAAAATCAGGAATATTTTTTCATAATCTTCACGATCTATGCCTATCCCGTTGTCTTTGATACAAAAGGTAATGTGGGTATTACAATCATTAGCGGATACTTCAAGAATAGGCGATACTCCAGGCCTATGAAATTTCAGCCCATTGCTTATGAGATTTTGGAATAATGTACGCAGCTCCACTGGGTTACCTTCCACTGTAGGTAAGCGCTGCATGCTAACAGAACCCCTAAGCTCTTTGATGGCGGCATCAAAATCAAGGACAATTTGCGATACCAGTTCTTGGCAATCAACCTGTTCGGTTTCCCGCTTATTTCCTATTCTACTAAACTCTAGCAACCCTTTGATTAGCACCATCAGTCTGTTGGTGGCTAGGTTTATATAATCCAACATCCTCCGACCCTGATCGTCGAAAGCCGGATAGTATTTCTTCGTAATCAACTGGGTCATGTTGCCGATAGTACGTAGAGGTTCCTGCAAATCATGGCTGGCAATACTAGTAAACCGTTCGAGTTCCCGGTTTTTCACTATCAAATGGGCATTGAGGCTTTCGAGGAGGTGCTTGTTGGCGGAAAGTTCTTCTTGCTGTTCATCCAGCTCGCGTACTTTTTTAAATAGTTCCGCAGAACTGTCGGATAGCTGATGATTGATATTTTCAAGACTTGCAAAGCTACTTTTCGCAATTAGCACGAGGGTCACACAAGTCCAAATAACAACAAGTGATATGACCATATTCAAGTTGGACAGTGTACTGCCGTCCATGGACAGTTCTCCGGTAACTAAAACGGAGATTACCGTCAGTGCAGAGCATATAGCTGCTGCATACATACTGGTATATTTTCCGGGAATGAGCCAACTATATAAAATTACCACCGCATACATACTAGCCACAGCGACTGAAGAATCCGTTTTTATATCAGCAAGAAAAACGGCACCCGCAATTAACGCCGCTATAAAGATAACTGCGGCATTTTGAACTAACATTTGAGATTGGTTAGTTGACAGCATCAAACGGACTTTTCTTTAAGCAATGTTTTTAGTTTATGTATCTCCTCTTCATACGCTCGGACCTGCTTTTCAAGCAGGTAGCTTTTTAACTCCTCTTTTGGCCGTTCTTCAATCAATCTTGGCAAATCACGGACGAGTACAAATGCTGTGGCCACACTAACCAGCGCAGTGAGCAACCGCAATAGTGCACTAAATCGGTAACCCGGCCACCAAAACAACAACGCATTTACGAGATGTGTGCTCCCACAAAGAATAATAAAAGCGCCAAATAACCAAAACACCGGTTGAAATGGGAGGTTATGGCGCTTTTGGATGAAAAATATGATAATGGCCGGAATAACAAAATAAGCTAGCCAGATGGCAATATCACTAGTTATGTATAACCATCCGTGAAAGGCAGACCATTTGCCACATACCCAACGTGCTGGCCAATCGTCCGCAGAGAATAGCTTTGTGAAAAACTCCCCAACCTGATTCATATAATAATTTGATTCTTTTTTATGGGTAAATTTATCCCATTATAGGAACAATAAAAACTTTTTGCTGGAAGATTTTTATTTTTATTGCCGTTACGACAAAAGAGATACTTTTTGCCTAACAGCAACCTATTATCCGCAAAACCACCGTAGTTATCGCATACGAAACAAAAACCTATCCGTGTCTCAACCTTGGATCCGTTAAGTATCAGCTTGGCTAGGAGGTAACAACAAAACTCCCTTACCGTGTTATTTTGAATATAGGTACGGAATAATCGGTCACCTTATGACAAACATAGTCTACGTCGGACTAAGCATATCCAAAAATGCGAATGCTAAAATATTGCGGCATTCCTTTATTCCACTACAAATTCCAAAATATCTCCCGGCTGGCAGTCAAGTGCCCGACAAAGGGCCTCAAGGGTAGTAAATCTTACCGCTTTGGCTTTTCCTGTTTTGAGAATTGAGAGATTGGAGAGCGTGATATCCACTTTTTCAGAAAGCTCATTGAGCGACATTTTCCGCTTTGCCATCATCACGTCCAAATTTACAACGATTGGCATGGGCTATACAGTTAGTTCGTTTTCTGATTGGATCTCTACTCCGCGTTTGAATACCATCGCAATGGCATAGATAACTGCACCCATAATAAGAAACTCAAACGACCCGCTCAAAAATCCGCCAGTAGTTGGCCAATGAGATGTATCCGAAGACAGCCAACGGAAATAGGCCATAGCAACAATAATTAAAACGCCTACCTGAACGGTAACTTTGCCGATTTTGGAAATAAGGATAGAAACTTCCTTACTGAATGGATGTACAAGGTCAATTTTCAAAAACACACGGATCACTAAAAAGAAGATATAAGCTTTTGAAGCTGATATCCCTATCAGCAAAGACACAGCCACTATGTAGTATCCTGTATGCCATTCCCGAATCACTGATAAATCCAACCCTTTATATAGGTCCTTAGCTACGCTTGGCGAAAATAAACTGTACACAGACGTAAACAATAAGGTTCCGCCTTTGATACAAAGTCCTATAAAAATGGACCAAATTACGATAGTAAGTAACATCAATACAGGTTGTGTTTCCCATTTATTAACCCATTTTTCTTTGAAATTCATAACGATACCATTTAAGTTTCGACAAACATCGATAATTATTTATTGATAAACAATAAATAATTAACTTAATACAAATTATTTTGATTCAAATTACCAACTTAGAAAGTCAGTTGGTAGTATGTATCGAAAACTTGCCAATAGCCCCTAAAAAGAAACCTTGTCTTCACGCACTGGTATAAATTTAACAGGCGACACTATTTCGGTGTAGAAGGAAGCCAGAAGTTTGGTTCCTCTTGCAAAAAATACGCAACTTGATTAGGAGAATAGGACACAAACCCGCTTACCTCAGTGAATCGAGGGGAATATCCAAATTCGTCCACTTTAAGACACTCTTTTAATCCTTAAAAACGGAGATAGGCTCTTACTAAAAGTACTTTTCGATTATGGTGTAGCCGAAACTCATTCCTAAGAAGGGCTGGAAATCCTTTCCAGTGAGGTTTAGGGAGAGGTTCGCTTGTGTCCTTCCAAGTAGGGCACCAATCCGGAACCCAAAACCTAAATTGGTTATCCAAGTTTCCATGTCCTCCCAGTTACCTGCCCTGCGGGAAGTAATTATATACCTATGATGGGTATGAACGTTGACGCCAAGCCCCGAGTAGAATTGATATACTCCTCCTTTTTTCCCTATTTTTTGGTTGCCCAATCTTCTATCTACAAAAAAATAATTATTGATCAGAAAATTAGATCCCTCCCGGCAGCTTGGCATTCCGGGAAACCGGCGATGCACCTGGGTACATCCACCCGGCAAAAGTAAAATTCCATAGGCCAGTGCTACAGGTTCCAACCGGTATCCTATAATGAACCGCTCATTAAGATGGAATTTAGGTTCAAGATAAATACCAACCGCCGTGGTAGTGTTAAATTGCATGTTGGATTGGTTAAAAACCAGCCCGGTGGTAAGACTGAAGTCCCTTAAGGAAGCTTCTTGGGCAAAGGAAAAGGTAACTTCAAAAATAAGGAAGACCAAGATCAGGCGTTTTTTCATGATTCAGAAGCTTCGTCATTATTGATAATAAGACGTAATAAATCTCAAAAATGTCCCATGTGCAGGCATTTAATTTTGTTGGAGTACGGATTGGAGCGCGGCAGAATAAATAAGGGACCAACTTTCAAAAGAAACGAGCTGCCATGCCTGTGATTAAATCCCATACTTCACCACAATCGCCAACTGCCCTGCATGATAAGCCGTGTGGGTGGTAATTCTTCCCAATGCTTCTGCTTTGGTTTTTTTCCCAAACTCTTTGGTTTCAACGACAGTGTCCCAGTCTTCCTGATTTTCGATGGCTTTTTGGAGTTGTCTTTCTGCTTCTTCTACCACAGATTTCAATGACTCCAAATCCGTCCATTCGCCTGTATCTTTTCCTGCTTTGAGTGTCTGGGCATCTACGGATACATCCCTATTCCCAAAGATATTTTTGGCAAACAGCAATTCCACTTCAGCAATATGCCGGATCAGAAATCCCGCGGAATTTGGACTTTCGCCCAATTTCTTGGTAAGATCTTTGGGCCGGATAGTAGCCAGTTGATTGGTGAGTCTCGTCCGGCCTTCTTTCCAGAGAAATACGAATTCGTTGTGTGACATAGTGAGATAGATTTAAATTGTTTTCGAATGTTAGCGAAAGCCTAATTGTAAGTTGTTCACGCTCCGTAAAGGTTTACCTTCGAAAAGATAAGCTAATAATTTTCAGCAAATTAACCCGAGAAAAGTGAATTACCTCAAAAAATATTCAACCAATTGTCTTAGTTTTGACTAATTCATCGTAATATTGCAATGTGATTTTAAATGAAATATGCCTACGGCGAAATAGGCCCATGATGAAATAAAGTAGAAACCTGCCGGCCGCAGGAGGGTATGCCAACGGCGAAATAAGGTTGAAATATTACCGTCGCGAGCGGTATACTGTTGATGAAGTAGACCTTTGGTGAAATAAAGTAGAACCCTGCCGGCCGCAGGAGGGTATGCCTACGGCGAAATAGACCTACGGTGATATAAATTAGAAACATGCCGGCCGCAGGCGGATATGCCTTCGGCGAAATAGGCAAATGGCGGTAACTAAGCCACCCACCATAATATTTCAACTTTATTTCTACTGTATTTCAACCTTATTTCAAATAAAAATCACCTTACCTGTTAAATTAATCTAAAAAATGGGTGTAACCAAAACAGACCTCTTTACCGAAAAGCAAAACGAACTGGCAAAAATAGCCAAAGTTTTTGCGCATCCTGCCCGAGTTGCCATTCTTGAATACCTTATCCAGTCAAATACATGTATAAACGGCGATTTGGTTTCAGAACTGGGGTTAGCTCAAGCAACGATTTCCCAGCACCTTCGCGAACTCAAGGAAGTCGGCCTAATCAAAGGGAGCATTGAAGGCGTGACTGTATGTTACTGCATAGACCCTATCCGATGGGTAGAAGTTCAGAACCTCTTTCAGGAGCTTTTCTCCGGGTTCCCGAAGATTCCCGGCTGCTGTTAAAGCTTTGAGGTCTTTTTCTGACCACGAAGGTTTTAAATCTCCAACAAACGGATCAAAGTATAACAAGTAGTTCTTCTAAGTCAAAAGACCTTTGAAGTTTTTATAAACCTTCAAAAGTCAAAAATCCAAAAAAATGAAAACAACAGCATTCACTCAAATCCTCCAGGAAAGCCCTGAAAAGGCGCTTTTCTTTGAATATCAAAGCGGTCAATACGTGAGGACCGATTACCACATCACAGAAATCAAAAATGTCACCTTCGACACGGTGGACTGCGGTGGTATCCGCAACCAATGGTCAGAAGTGCATGTGCAGCTGTGGGAAAATGAGATCCCCGAACCGGAACATGCCGTGGACACGTCCAAGGCCTTGAAAATCTTCGATGTGGTCAACCGCGTCAGGGAAACGTTTCCTGATTCAGAAATCAAATTTGAATATGGAAATTCCCGATTTCCTACCGCGGTATTACCTGTGCATCAGATCAAAGACACCGGCAATGCGCTTATCGTACAGCTTGTCCCTGACCAAACCACCTGTAAAGCCAAGGACCGCGCCACAACCCCAGAAGAAAAAGCATCCGCATGTTGCGCACCCGTGTCCGAAAAACCAAAACGGAGCATTTCCCTCGTTTCCGCTGAAGATGCGAACACTTGTACACCTGGATCAGGATGTTGCTAATGGAAAGGCATTTCTAATTCATGCAAACAGATACTAGGATACCAATCGATGCTAGGATACGTATCTGCTGGTATTCTGGCTTGCCTGAAGGCAAACAGGTTGGGCAGTTGGAAATTGTGAATTTCGATGTGCTACACTGAAATGAACCTACGAAAAAACGGCAAAAATAACATTCAATAAAACGTCATTTATGAATTTCTATCCCATCGTGTTGCAACATATCAAAACCGCCGAAGAGCTGCCCATCTTTGAAAGGCGCAGGGAGGTTCTTCAAGTTTTGATCGACTACATTCAGAAAAAAATTGATCTAAAGGAAACGATAAATTTAAACTTTATCTGTACCCATAATTCCCGTCGAAGTCAATTTTCCCAAATCTGGGGAAAGGTGGCTGCGGAATATCATGGTATCCCTATCAACTCCTACTCAGGAGGTGTAGAAGTAACCGCATTTAATGAAAGAGCTGTGGCTTCCATTAAGCGGTTTGGGTTCAATGTAAGCAAGGAAGGCGAGGTTAATCCCAAGTATTTTGTACGCTACTCCGATGATTCCGACCCGATAGTTGCTTTTAGCAAATTGTATGAAGATGATGCTAATACCTCAACAGGTTTTGCGGCAATTATGACCTGTTCCCATGCGGATGAAAACTGCCCTTCTATCCCAGGCGCGGAAGCCAGAATCCCTGTTCGCTATGAAGATCCAAAAGCCTTTGATGATACCGATCAAGAGGCAGAAATGTATGATGAAAGATCTATGGAGATAGCGTCAGAGATGTTATTTGTCTTTTCTAAAATTGTAAAGGTTTAAAAATAGATATTAATGGATATTGGATATTGATAGATATTGTTTTTCCTCCAAAGCCAATTTCTAAATAATATCGCGAAGCTAATATCAGTTAATTTCAGTCCATATAAGGAAAAAACAGCCTAAATCATTTGCGGTTAAAACTTAGAACCATGTCAAAAAACCAAAAAAAAATCGCCTTTTTCGAAAAATACCTGACCTTATGGGTAGCCCTTTGTATTGCAAGTGGAGTTTTGATCGGACATTTGGCGGGTGATAGTATGGCCTTTTTGGCCAGTATGGAGATTTACAATGTCAATATTCCTATTGCCATTTTGATCTGGTTGATGATCTATCCCATGATGTTGCAGATTGATTTTGGTTCGGTTAAAAATATCGGGAAAGCCCCTAAAGGAGTGATTTGGACAGTCATTATCAATTGGCTGATCAAGCCATTTTCTATGGCATTCTTTGCATGGGTGTTTTTTGACAAGCTGTATTCGGCATTCATTGAACCTGATCTGGCAGGTGAATATATCGCAGGAGCCATCCTTTTGGGAGTAGCACCCTGTACAGCCATGGTATTTGTATGGTCTTACCTGACAGATGGGGATCCGAACTATACCTTGGTACAGGTGTCAGTCAATGATTTGATCATATTGGTGGCGTTCGTTCCTTTGGTGGGACTATTATTGGGGATTACTGATGTGACCATTCCTTATGAGACCTTGGTTTCTTCTGTCGTAATATTTGTGGTCATCCCCTTGCTTGCCGGGGTGATTACCAATAAATCCATAATCCGGCAAAAAGGAGAAGCCTGGTTCAAGACCGAATTCCTGCCAAAATTCAAACCGGTCAGTATCATTGCCTTATTGCTGACCTTGGTATTGTTGTTTGCTTTCCAAGGGCCCAATATCCTGAACAATCCCTTGATTATAGTATTGATTGCCATTCCCCTTATTATTCAAACCTATTTTATTTTCTTTCTGGCCTGGTTTGGGGGTAGGAAACTCAAGTTGGCACATCGGATCTGCGCTCCTGCGGCGATGATCGGGGCAAGTAATTTCTTTGAGTTGGCGGTAGCGGTGGCGATTGCACTTTTTGGATTGGAAAGTCCGGCAGCGCTAGTGACTGTGGTCGGCGTATTGGTGGAGGTACCGGTGATGTTGAGTTTGGTGGCTTTGGCGAATAAGTGGCGGTATTAGAAAAAATAGACTGGGAAATTAAATGGTTCTGAATAAAAATTTTTATTTTTTTTAAAATCCATTACCACTTTCGGGAATAAATGGCGGGTAACGATATATAACCAAAAATCTAAACGCCATGAAATCATTATTTACAAACAAACAGAAGGTAATTTTGGCCTTCGCACTTACATTGACTTTTTCAGCCTGTGATATGGCTGGAGATCCGGTCGAACCCTCTCTCATCTCACCTGATGCAGAAGACATCACCGGTTTTTTGAGAAATCTTAGTGCTGACACCAATGATTTATTAAATGTACAAAGCATATCCGGGGAATCTCAGAGAATAGAAACTGGGAAGAATAATAAAAATACCAGCATATCCGGTGGAACTGAAGTTTGTACAACTACCAAGTATGATCTCCTTAACAATTTTGAAGAAGTAGCCATTCTTCGGCCTACCAGTGGGATAATCTATCCAGGGGCTCTTGTGATTGCAGATAAAGCGA
Source organism: Cytophagales bacterium (assembly GCA_016124425.1). GTDB lineage: Bacteria > Bacteroidota > Bacteroidia > Cytophagales > Cyclobacteriaceae > Lunatibacter. Next base: position 41,323 of record WGNT01000075.1, on the reverse strand, counting down.
CCTTAGGCGGCTTACCTACACCTGCCGCTGTGGACAGGGCACCAATGACTTTAAGAATCGATTTGCCCGGAATGGGAGAAAATGGAACATTGAAAATCGACAAACCTTCGGACTTTAGTGTAGCTGAAAAAATTGATGAAGCCCTGGAGTGGTGGAATGCCAATGCTTACGAGGAAGGTTATGTCAATGCATCCAATTCTAGTTTTGTGGCGAAAACAGCTTATAGTTCCCGTCAAGTAAGTATGGATTTAAGCATGAATGTGGAATGGGCCAGAGGTGATGTGGCTGCTCAGTTTAATTTTTCCCAAAACAAAACTTCACGCACTGCGATGATGGTTTTCAAGCAGGTATTTTATACGATCACAATGACTCCTCCCACCAGTCCCGGAGGATTTTTTGGCCCAGAAGCCAGTATCTCAGAAATTGAGCAAAAGTTTGGTCCTGATTCTCCACCGGCATATGTCCAGTCTGTTAATTATGGTAGAATCATTATGTTCCGAATGACCACTACCACCAGTGCAACAGATGCAGAACTGGAAGGCGCGCTCAATTATTCCACCGGGGTAACAAATGTTTCCGGAACATTGGAGGCCAAATACAAAAAAATATTGGAAACCTCTAATATTACCGTAGTTACAATTGGTGGTAATGCTGAAGTGGCCACTGAAGCAGTAAGTGCCAGAAATTTTGCCGATTTAGAGCCTATCATTAAAGGAAAAAATGCAGTGTACTCAAGAGATAACCCAGGAGTACCCATTTCCTACAAATTACATTATGTCAAAGACAATACCACAGCTAAGCTAGGTTATACTACATCTTATGAAGTAGAAAACTGTGATGTGAATTTACATCCGGCCAGAGATGTGCGGCTTTTTAATAATGCGGGAACCATTGCCGCACCTAATGTACGGTATTCAATTACCCATAAGACCAGGGGAAAATCAGGAACAAGCACCATCAATAGTGGTAATATCGGATTTAGGAAGAGTGTAACCAAAACAGTACCGGCAGGAGCCTATGATATCAATGTAAAAATTGAAGTTTGGGATATTACCTGGAAAACAATCAGAGAATACCAATATTCCAAACCAACTAAAGTTTGCTACGAGGCATTCAAACCAACCCTATTTCAAATTGATGTGAAGACAGTCGGATGTTGATTTCAATATAGCTAAGGAATAAAACGTCTATTCCTCTGCTGAAACCATTGCAGCATAAAATGAGGCTTTTTCCTGATCCCCAATTTGAAGATATGTTTCTGCCAAAAGCTTGTTTATTTTTGAAACAAGAGCAACATTGGACATGGAATCAGCTTGGAATGCAAAAAGCGCTTCTTCAAAATATTCTATGGCGGTAGAAAAATCTCCCATCGCCAGCAAGCTTTCTCCAAGGGCTTGTTGGCTTTGGGCGATTTGAATATCCCCCTCAGGTAATAATTCTTTTCTGATCTCAAGACTTTCCGAAAACAAGCTTTTTGCATCCTCATATCTACCTTCATCCATGGCTATTTTACCAAGATTAACTCTTGGAGTAGCTTTTCGAGGATCCTTATCAGATAGCAGTTCATCATACATTTGCCTGCTGATTTCAAATACTTCCCTGGAATTTTTAAGGTCTCCGGCAGCATAATACGCATTCCCAAGGCTTCCGTTCAATGCCCCATAATAATAGTGAGTTTTTCCAAAAATTGAATCCACTACGCTTATGGCAGTTTTGTATAAGGGCACAGCTTCCTCCGGTTTTCCCAATCTAATGAAAGTCCTGGCCAAATTTCCCATACTTGCTACTGTTTCTACATGATATTGGCCTAAAATAGCCTCCCGTTGATCAAGCGAATTTTTAACATACTCAAGGGCCCGTTCGTAATCTCCCATATCCTGATATAAACTTCCAAAAAAATTATAAGAATAAGCTATTTCGAGATGAGGCTCGTCAAATAATTGCTGCTTCATTCTCAGAGATTCGTTCAAATAATTTTGGGCAGAATCAAGTTGATCCAATTTTCTTGCAGTTGCACCTTTCATGTGAATCAAAGTTGCCAATTCTATGTCCGGTAAAGTATTTACCATTCTTGACAATCGTAATCCTTCCGTTAGAACAGAATCTGCTATTTGATAATTGGCCATCTCATAATACGCGGTTCCCAATTCCAATAAGGCACTGGACAGCAGTTCCCCTTCACGAATTCCTGATGCAAAGAGCCTGCTGACTGCCTTTTCGGAAAAATATACGGAAGAATCAATAACTCCATACATGAAAAATGAACTTGAGATCAAAACCTCATTTCTTGCGAGAGTCTCTGTGGAAATATCAGGAAGATCCAGGTTTATTGTGTACGCTTTCTCTATGGCATCTTTCCCTTTTTCATATTGCCCAAGGCTCAAATAAATTGGACCTAAGCGTAATAGCATATCCGCAAAAAGTTGGGGATCATCGCCGAGATTTTTTTCCAGATTTTTTAATCCTTCATCCAAAAGTTGAACTGCGGTGATGGTATCTGCTCCTCCGATATTAGGATCTGCTGCCGAAAATACGTCAGTGATCAAATTGGTAATCTGATTGGCACGTTTGGCTTCAGCCTGTGCAATATTTCTTTGCTCACTAAGTTGAATGGTATAATATAGGCCCATGGCCAAAAGGATCAAAAACGCGCCATTTGCTACAGCCAACACGATCCTGTTACGTCGCAGGTATTTTTGGGCTTGATAGGTCCAGGTTTTAGCATGTGCGGTGATAGGGTAATTATTTCGAAAATCATTTAAATCACGGTCCAATTCATCTACTGAAGCATAGCGTTGCTGGGGAAGGGATTCCATGGCCTTTCTGCAAATCAGTTCTAAGTCATTTGAAAAACTAACTTTTCCAAACACCTCAGAAAGCTTGAAAGTAGTTGCATTTCCTTTAAGAACCGCCTCTTTTAATCCCTGAGGATCTTTAAAAAGCCTTTCATAAGGATGATATCCATTGAGCAATTCAAATAAAATCACCCCCAATGCATAAATATCGGAAACTGTGCTAGGATTGTTTCTCTCAAGCTGTTCCGGCGCAGCATAGGCTAATGTAAAGCCACTTTCTTTATCGAATCCTTCCTCCACCATTCGGGAAACCCCAAAATCCAATAGCTTTACTTGTCCCTCATCGTCGATGATAATATTTTGGGGTTTAAGGTCTAAATGGGCAACAAGAGATTGGTGGGCATAACGGACGGCAAGGCAGACTTGCCCAAAAAGGTTCAAGCGTGCATCCAATCCCAAATTTTTATCCTTACAATAGTCGATAAGATTTTTTCCGGAAACCCATTCCATTGTGAAAAATGGGCGTCCATCCTCTGTGAATCCACCATCATATAGTCTGGCAATGTTAGGATGATTCAGTTTGGCCAAAATCTGCCGCTCCCTTTCAAAAAAATTCCGAAAAGTAGGGTTGATCAACAGGGGCTTCATCAATTTAATGGCAACCACCTGTTCAAATTGACCATCTGCCCGGTTTCCTTTGAAGACTGTACCCATGGCCCCCTGTCCGACAACCTCTTTCAATTCGAAAGACCCTATCCTACTTCCCAATAATTCCTGGTCATTGGCCAGAAGGGAAAGGATTCCACCGGAACCTTCCTGAAACAATGGATGTGAAGTCCTGTCGGCTTCCAAAAGGGCACTCAACTGTTCAAAAAGATCAATGTTTTCTTTTGAAATTGCAGCAAGTCGGGATATTTTTTCCGGCTCGGTGAGTTGGGTCAACTCATGAAAAAGTGATTCGATCTTTTCCCAATTTCCATTGGCTCCTCTCATATGATCAACTTTTAAGTTCCTTACTGAGCCATGCTTTTGCCAATCTCCAATCCCGTCTTACCGTATCTATGGACACCTCCATCATTTCTGCGATTTCTTCATGTTTGTAACCCCCAAAAAAATGAAATTCCACTACCCGACTGAGCCTTGGGTTAATGTGCTTTAACCTTTTCAACGATTCATCCAGTTCAATGACCTGCTCAGTAGTTGTCAAAACAACGTCGTTTAATGCTCCCTGCGTAAGTTGAATATAATTTCCTCCTCGCTTTATCCTTTGTTTCTGTCTCGCATAATCCACCAAGTACCTTCTCATTACGATCGCAGCAATGGCCATAAATTGTCCTTTATTTTCGACCATCTTATTTTGTTGGTCCATTTTCAGATAAACTTCATGTACCAAAGCTGAAGTATCCAATGTATATGCCCGGTACTCAATCCGTAATTTACTGGAGGCAAGTCTGCTTAATTCTCTATAACAGTCTTGAAAATGAGATTTTAGAATGTGGAAATTTCCTGGGGATGATGAATCAGAAGTCGTAAAAATAGAACTCATGAATTGAATTAATTTTATCTATTGAAGAAATCATAAATTTAAAAATAATATCTAAATGACTAAAAGCCTAAAAAACGTTGATTAAATTCTCTTATCCCAAATATAAGGTCGTCAATAGACCATACCCAGTTTATTTTATTTCAAAAACTGCCTCACATCACTTTTTTCCTGATCAGCATCAAGCCGATTCGGAAAATAACGAAGTGCTGAGATTGAAATACCCCTGTTTCCTACTTATTCCCGGATATGGGCAATCTCAGCGTCATTGCAGTTATCCACATCAACATGACGGTGTCAAAGCCGGTGTCAAAAATAATTTTTAAGGATTTTTATTTATTCAAGCAATTGATAATTTTTCTATATCTCTTAGTCATACCTAAAGTCGGTGATTATAGAGAAAGAAAAAAGGGAAGATTTTGTTTTAACTTTAATGGGCAACCCATAGTCCCAACCACGGTGACGGCTGGATCATGAAACAGCAAAGCCTAATATTTAGATTATAATCTAAATATTAGGCCTATTTTTTCGATTAGATCGAATTTTTTGTAAATTTGTAGCATCATACATGTAATCATGCTAAATCGAGAGCTTTTACAACGGATTCAAAAAAATTGCTTTGAAGGAAAGGTGATTTTACTTTTTGGTGCCAGACAGGTTGGGAAAACAACATTATTGGAAACTTTGGTTAGTAAATTAAATGTTCCAACTTCTTGGCTAAATGCAGATGAGGCTGATATTTTGGATGCCTTCAACACTGCCACTACAAGCTCGCAATTGATCAACTTGATGGGGCCAAACAATAAACTGGTCATCATTGATGAAGCACAACAGATTGACGATATCGGTAAAAAGCTAAAACTAATTTTTGATAGCAAATCAACGATTCAAGTAATCGCAACTGGTTCCTCGTCATTTGAATTACAAAACAAAACAGCGGAACCATTAACAGGAAGAAAGAAGACCTATCAGCTTTTTCCTGTCAGCTATCATGAACTTGTGCAAAACACCTCCCTTTTAGAAAGTAGAAGGCTTCTGGACACAAGGCTTGTATTTGGCACGTACCCTGAAGTGATAAGTAATCCAGGGAAAGAAAAAGAAGTACTCATAGAGATTGCCCAAAGTTACTTGTATAAAGATGTCTTAAAAGTTGAAAACATCCGCAAACCAAGCCACCTAGAAAAGTTGCTTAAAGCACTTGCTTTTCAGGTTGGCAGTGAAGTTAGCTACCACGAACTTGCCCAAACAGTTGGGAATATAGATACTGCAACGGTCGAAAAATACCTTGATATGCTTGAAAAAGCGTTTGTGATTTTTAAACTCCCTGCATTTAGCAGAAACTTGAGGAATGAAATCAAAAAGGGTAAAAAGTATTACTTCTATGACAATGGTATCAGAAATGTATTGATGAGTAATTTTGCTATGCCGGATATGCGTTTAGACAAAGGTGCACTTTGGGAAAACTTTCTCACGGCAGAACGCATAAAGTTCAACCACTACGAGCAAAGATTTGTAAATTCATACTACTGGAGGACACACGATAAGGCAGAAATTGATTACCTAGAGGAGGTGGATGGTACTTTACATGCCTTTGAATTCAAATGGAAAGAACAGAAAACTCGATTTCCATCGTCCTTTTTACAGACATATCCCGTTAACAGTGCTACCGTGATTTCCAAAGCAAATTTTGAGTCTTTTTTAGGATTGGAGTAAAATTTTCTCATAAGAGTTTGTGAATAAACCCATTTCTAAATTTTAGGCCTAATTTTTAGATTATAATCTAAATTTCAGGCCTCTTTTTTCACATGCATCCGTCTATAAAGTTATTTCAAATCTACCCATCCTGATTTTCGGGATGTGAAGGCGGAGAAGTTACCCAAGCCACCATGCACATTGTTAGGAATCAAAATTGAAGTAACAAAAGGGTAGTCACCATAATATCTTTGCTGGATTACAGCCACATAATAGTCATAGTAGCTTTTGCTGATGGTCCGTATTTCTGCACTTAGTTCATATTGAATCTCGGGGAAGAAAATAACCGATAAATATTCCAACTCGATGATTCGCTTGTTGCTTTTTGATCCAAAGACGTTGGGATTATACATAATCCCTGAATTTAGTCCTCCTTCGAAGGCCACGCCATTATTATCAACATTTAACAATCCTTCGTTGTCCAACACCACCTTGACTTGTTCAACGTCATTAAATCCGTTTGTCCTGACAAAAAACAGCAAATGGAAGTAATTTTTTTCATCCAAAAGCTCTAAATCCACTTCTACAGCGATTAGGCCATTGGCCCTGTTGATGGATAGGATTCGGAATGTGGGTGCCTCTGCTGCATTCTCAGGGACCCGATCCGTGGTTTCCACAGAAGGATATCCGGAAGCATTGACTTTGAGCGAATACGATTTACCTGCCTCAGGCACGGACTCAAATGCAAAAAAGGCCCTGTAAGCAAAATGATTTGGAAACTTTTTTTCAATTTCAGGCAAGCCCACAGTGACAGTTACTGAAGGTTGGAACGTACCCTCCTCCAACTTCTGGGCACCTTCCCAAAGTTCTACTTTTGCATCCGGAATATTCTGCAAGGCAAACATAGCAGTGGTAAATGGGATGTTATTGGTCACGGAAATCAACAATGGTACATCGGGGCTGATATGACCATTGACTACCAATTGCTTTTGGGAATCAATGATTTCAATTGGGGAAGGAGACTCAAACAGGCAGGAACTGGTCGCATAAAGCAACCCAAGCGCTGCTAAATTTCGGATGACATTAGAAGAATATTCCATAAGAAAAACCGGGGATAAGTGGAAATAAGGGATTGTCTATGAGTTGAATGGATCCGTCAGCTGCGGCTCCAGGATCTTGGGATAGGAAGAAGGTGTTTTGTCGGTTATATAGATTATACACACTGACTGAAAAGCGGTGCCCTCCCCAGGCGGTTGTTTTTTCGTAATTGGCAGAAACATCCAATCGGTGATAGGGCTTGAAGCGGTAGGCATTTCGGGCACTGTACTCAATGAGATCTGCATTATTTCCTATCCTATCGCCCGGGATCACTACGTTTTCAACAAAGGTCGATACGGGTAATGTCACCGCCCTTCCTGTCAGGTAAATCCAAGTGGCACTGAGATTCCATCGTTTACTAACTTGCTGATTGATCAAAACTGAAAAATCGTGTCTTCTGTCGAAAATGAATGGGAACGGTTCCCCGTTATTTATTTCTTGGAAAATCCGGTCCGATATAGACCAAGTATACGATAACCAACCCTGAGTTTTCCCCAACTGTTTTGAAGCATCATTTCCACCCCTTTGGCTAATCCATCTCCTGTGGTCACCTTCTCACTGGTACTTCCCGTATTCAGAAAAAATGTTACCCCATCTTTGAAATCCAACAGGCCTTCCAATTTCTTATGGAAGCCTTCTACCGTAAAATCAACCCCTCTGGAAAACGTTTTGGTATACCCTAAAGACCACTGATTTGCATTTTGTGGGCCTATCTCCGGGCTGGAACCCAGCCAAAGGTCCGTTGGCAGCCCAATGCCGCTGTTGGTCAGCAGATGGGGGTATTGGGTCATTTTTGCATACCCTCCTTTGATGGCGTTTGACGAATTGATTGCCCATCTTAAAGAAGCTCTAGGCTGAATGGAAGGATAACTTACCCCACCCGACCAAAAATTACTCGCATGGATACCGACATTTACGCCCAACTGTCGGTTGATCGAAATCTCGTCCTCCACAAAAACAAACCCTTCCCATGCATTATTTTCTTCCCTTAAGCTGGAAGAATCATCCTCCCGTTGGTTGTTGCGAGTGATGGAGAAGTTGGACTGAAATTGGTTTACAAATCGGTGTCTGAGTAAAAGTCCGCCAAATTTCACAAAGTGAGTTGGGTTTGGGAAATAGCTGAAATCGATTTTCCCGCCATAATCCCGGATAGAGGACTGTTGGTCCGAAAAGTCCTCACTAAATATCCTCTCGCTCCCCGATCTGATTTCTACATAATTATCCGAAACGCTAGTCAACTGATACCTGCTTGTAAAAAGATTGACACTGGAAAACAGGGTTGGCTGAAAGACGTGGTTCCATCGCAAAGAGGCCACCTGATTGCCCCATCCAAGTTTGACATCTTGTTCACTTTCTACCGTGGAGTTTCCGAAGGAGCTTATTCTTAGCGTATTGTCATTATAGCGGTCATTTCCCTGATAAATGCTCAGGTAGATCCGATCCTTGGCAGAAAAAGTATAGTTAACCTTGGCATTGACATCGTAGAAGGAATAATTGCTTTGGCCTCCGTCGGCACCATTTTCCATTTTTTGCCTTCTGGTAACAGGAACCAAAATGGGATCCAAAAAGCTTCTCCGGGCTGAAAACATAAAGGTCATTTTCTCTCCTGCCATCGGTCCTTCCAAAAAGAACTTGGAGGCAAAGGTGCTGAGTCCTACATTTCCCGAGATCTTTTCCTTACTACCTTCTTTCATGCTGATGTCCAAGACGGAGGAAAGCCTTCCTCCGTAGCGAGCCGGAAAAGCTCCTTTGGTCAAGTCCATATTCTGGATTGCGTCAGCATTGAAGACCGAGAGAAAGCCAAAAAGATGGGAGACATTGTACATGGGTACTCCGTCCAGGAGGATCAGATTTTGATCCTGAGAACCGCCACGTACATTGAATCCCGATGTGCCTTCGGTACCAAACTGCACGCCCGGAAGCAGTTGAAGAATCCGCAGCGGGTCGACCTCTCCGCCGATTGCAGGCAGCTTTCGGACCAAGGCCATATTTACCTTGAAGGTACTCATCTGAATTTCCTCCACCTTGTCTTCCACCGAGACTACGGATACCTCGTCCAATAGCACATTGGCAAATTGGAGCTGGAAATTCCGTGCGACGTCTTGGGATAAAGCAACCTCCTCAGTCAGGGTCTGAAAATCCACATAAGAAATCTTTATCGTGTAGTTGCCCTGTGGAATGGCTAATGCGAAGTACCGATATTCATTGGTAGTAATTCCAATTCCTGTACCCCAGACCTGAATGTTGGCACCGATGAGCTTTTCTCCGTCACCCTGATTGGTCACATAGCCGCTGAGGATTCTTCTTGAGGGTGCAGCAGGTGACAATAAGATCAGATTGCCCTGAATCTTATATTCCAATTGCAGAGCAGCTGTCCAAAAAGTCAGAATTTCTTCAAGCTCAGCCTGCTCTAAACTTAAGGAAACGACCTTTTCCTTTGGGAGGATTTGGCTTTGGTAAACAAACCGAAAAGGAGTTTGCTGCTCAATACTTTCTATTAGTTGCTCGGGGGAATAGGTTCCATTCAAACTTATCCGTTCCTGAGCCTTGGCCCAATAAGACAGAAAACAGAGCGCGAAAATCAAAATCAACCTTACCATGATGCACCTCCCTGTTCACAATTTCCACCTTGCATTACCACACTTGATTTGGAGGATTGCTGCAGTTCGCTTCCAAAGGTCATGGCTACAGCCTGCACCATCTCATCGGCAGTCAGTCCTTCAAACTTGGCCGTGAGTCCACAGCCCAACAAAGAAGTAGCCGACACCTTTACCTCTATCCCAAAGTTATACTGCATGTCGGCGACAAACTGAGACAATGGCGCATTGTCATACTTCAGTTCACCTGTCCACCAAGCAAGGGCATTGGCGCTTTTTTTCTTTTCTATGAACTGATCGCCCGAAATGGTCAGTGACATGTCCTTTGTCAGTATACTGCTTTGACCTGAAGGGATTCCAAATTCAACTTTTCCGGAGAAAACAGAGACGGTAGCTTCGTTCCGTTTGGCCGACTGAACCAGAAAGGATGTCCCCAATACGTTGACAAAATGGGATTCGGTTTGGACCAAAAATGGCTTTTGCTCATTTCTTTTTACTTCAAAAAATGCGTCTCCTTCCAAAAAGACCGTTCGCTCCTCTACCAAATAGTCCTTCGAAACTTTCAATTCAGCCCCCTCTTTCAAGACCACGCGGGAACTGTCTACAAGCCAGATCTCCATGGGGCCGTTTCCAGCGATGAAATGTTCCTGCTTGGATGAAATCGAAAACCAAACGGATACAGAAATCATCAAAATGACCGCTGCTGCAGCCGCATATCTGAAAAAGCCAGGAATTGTATAGGTCTTCTTCTCCCCGATTTTTGTTTCAATTTCTGACCAAATCCTTTCCCTGTCAGGCGATGGAGTTTTGGAAGCCAACCGTGAAGCGCTTTTCCATAGCAGTTGGTAGCTTTCCCATTTTTGACGATTCTCGGGACTCTTGTCCAGCCATGCCTTCAATTCTTGCAAGTCCGCGGGATCAGGTTGCTCAAGCCATCTTGCCAGTTGTTCGTCTGTTGGTTCCATTGTTTTCCTCTTTTCTTGTAAGTCGAGGAAACGCTACGAAACCCCTATCTTGCTAATGAAAAAATTGGAGCAATCCGAAAAATAATTGTGGAAGGAGGTTTTTTCTTAAAATTTTGAGGGCTTTTCCAATTTGGTTTTCTACCGTTTTTGGGCTGATATCAAGCGTTTTTGCGATATCGGCATAGCTCAACTGTTCATAGCGGCTGAGTTTGAATGCTATTTGACAGCGCTCAGGTAGCAAATCAATTTGATCTTTCAGTTTCTCCAACAGTGCGTCTTCCTCCACATGATCCGTTTCATCAGCGGCCATATCAATAAACGCGGCCTCACTGGAAAGTTTAGGTGAATGCTTTCTTTTCCTTATATGGTCAATTGATTTAAACGTGGCGGCTTTAATTAGGTAAGCTTCCCAATTTTCTATTTCCTTCAGTTTTTCCCGACGATTCCAGATAGCCACAAAAATATCCTGCGTGATCTCTTCAGCTTCCAGTGGATTGTTTATCATAGCAACTACTCGCTTGTAGACGGAGTCGAAGTGGGTATCAAAAATCACTTTTAAGGATTTTTCGTCTATTAAGCGATTAATTATCAATTTCTCATATCTCTTAGTCATACCTAAAGGCGGTGATTTTAGATAAAGAAAAAAATAAAGATTTTGTTTAAATCGTAAGAGGTAAACCGAAAGTCATAGCATATCAGGGAAGGCATGTAACGCTATAAGGCCTACTTTCTGGAATATAATCTACCTTTGAGGCTTCTTTGAAAATGAAATCTCAGCAAATCGGCAGATACAATATCGTCATTGCCAAACTCAAGAAAAAGGCACCTACTCGTTCCGGGAAACAAAAAAAGTAGGTGCCGTGTTGTTAGTTCAAACGTAACTTTACCCCTCCGTTGATCACAAATCCGTCTAAGGGGGCATAGATTTCTCTGAAGGTTGGATTATCTATACTTCCTGTGAAAATCGAATCAAATCGGGTTTGCCGGGCATCAAGGAAGTTTTCAAAATTTATAAAGACTGAAAATTTCTCCCAAATTTTTTCGGCCATAAACCCCATGATCCAATATGGTTGGCCTACCGTTCCATCACTAAGCCTTTGCTCGCCAAAGTAATAGGACTCCCAGCCGATCTTCCACTCTTCGTGTACCTCATAGAAAAGGACTGAGTTGATTCGGTGTTTTGGCGTGAGTGGATTATCCCTAACGGCCCCTCCGGAACTGATCTTCGCGTGGGTGTAGGTGTAGCCCATAAACCACTTAAAGTCCCGAAACTCCCATTTTATATTGGTTTCGGTTCCTCTTGTGTCCCTGAATCCGTTAATATTGATAAACCTGTACGCTGTACTGCCCAATGGCTCTAAAAACAGTGGGTCCTGAATGTAGGTGTAGAAGAAAAGATGGTTCACGCTAAGGAACAGTTGCTCGTCAAGCAGGGCCTGCCTGTAGTTCAAATCCCAATTGAGTCCATAACTTTTTTCAAGGATGTTAACACTTGGATTAATCGGGTGGACATTCCTATATTGAATCCGTTCACTTTCCTCGGTAAAGATTGTGGGTGCTTTGTAGCCCATGCCTCCGCCGAGGCGGGAACTAAATGAAACAGATGGTCTGTACATAAGTGCCAGCCTCGGCAACACCGCCCAGCCATAATCAACGACATAATCCGTTCTGATACCAGACTCCAGTACCCATTGTTGATTGAGGTTGGTAGTGTTTTGCAGGAACAACCCAAAGGTGTTCATTTGGTAATCCCTTACGGGAAAACTTCCCAGTTGTTCTTCTTCAAATACCTCAGTCCAGCTGTTCCCGCCGACTACCCAATCCGAGCTTTCGCCATCTACCTGATAGTTTATCTCCGAAAACGTACTCCGTTGTACCGCATTAAACGCATAGCTTTCGGTCCCCAACTTGCGGTCAAATCGGTTATAGCTGTTTTTGATCTGCAGCCTTCTTCCTTCATCAAATTCATGGTTTCCGCTGAATTGCGTGCTTACTCGCAGACTTTCGTTGCTTTCGAAGAAGGCCTGCGGATTCTCCCTGCTTCCACGCAGATACTTCATGTTACCTCCCAGCCTGTCCTCAACCGATAGGTTTACCCCGAATTCCAAATCGGTAGCCTCGGTAGGGTAGAGAAACAGCTTTGGGTTAAACGTAAAACGGTCCACCTTGGGAATAGCACTCAATCCTATATCGGCAGGATCATACGGAGCAGTGGTATTATAGGCAGCAAAGAGTGTGGTACCGACAAGGCTGTTCCGCTTTCTATAAAAGCCTGAAGCATCAAATCCTCCGGCATTTGTTGCATTAAGTACAACGCCTAGCTCACCGTCTTCAGCAGGGCGTTTGGAGATCAAATTCACCAGCCCTGCAATAGCACCTCCACCGTACAAAGTGGAGGCTGATCCCTTGATCAACTCTACTTGTTGCAGGTCTAGTGGAGGGATCTGCAGTAAACCCAACCCGCTTGCCGCTCCCGAATACAGCGGAAATCCGTCTTTTAGAATCTGTGTATACCTTCCGTCAAGACCCTGTATTCTGATATTGGCATTTGCTGAGGTTGGAGAGGTGACCTGAACCTGAATACCGGTACTCTCACTTAGAAGCATACGGATGTCGCCAGGCTTCATGTTTACTTTTTCATCGAGTTCCTCGCCGGATATAAATTCTACCCTAGTGGGGGTGTCCTCTATAGATCGGGAACTCCTTGTAGACGAAATCGTAACGGTCTCCATTTCATCATGGGATTCTTCAAGGAAAATTTCCAGCGGAATATCTCCGGCATCCACCGGCCAGCGTATGTTTGTTTCCTTTGTTTCAAATCCTATCATTTGTAAGATCAACCTGAATGTTCCATCTGATGGATTTGAAAAGATTATCAATCCATTTTTATCAGAAACGGCTCCTTTACCACTCTCCGGGTTGAGCGCAGCGACGCCTTCAATTGGCTTTTTGGTGTGACTGTCTCTGACGATTAGTTGAAGTTCCTGCGAATATATCGTTTGCACCATACCCATAAAGCACAGGCAAAATACCCAAAACTGTTTCATTGATCTGTTTAGTTGATTGAAAAATAGCTATAGCATTATACTCCCGGCGCTAAATAGCGCAGCAGGAGGCCAAATCTTGGCGCATCATTAAAAGTTAAATCAACTTGGGAGGCTGCCAGATGTGGACTTCCGCGGAAATGTAGACCGAAGCGATAAACAACGGATTTTGCTGAAAAGTGACGTCAAAGCTGGCCGCTGCAAAAAGCCATTCCGTCTGATTCACGAAGAGGGAACACACTTTACAAACCGAAAAAGGAGGACAACATTGATTGTCAGCATGGTCAGATTCATGTTGTTCAATGTTCGCTTCGTCATGGTCACACTGACTTGATGCATGTACCGGTGATAAAATCAATACAAACAGGTACAACAGCAAGCTATATGAAAAGACGATCTTCATACCCTAAAAATAGAAAAACTTATTGATATTTCTACCCACTGATTCGGATCCAATTATCTTTTGGTGTATATCTTCCTCAAATAATATCCACAAATCGATGGAAAAAACACCCCAAACTTCCATTACGCTCTTTGTTTCCAACACAACCTATTGCCCCCAATTAACATACTGATGAATTCCTTTCTTCATGGCGTGAGCAACTGCGCAGGCCAAAATCGCATCGGGGAGCTTGGAAAGAAGCCCTTGGTTGGTGATACGTTTCCACCTAGGGCCATTCATCATGTATACGAATCGGAGCATTCAGCTAGATCCACGTACCACCATATTTTTATAGGATTCCTAACCCTGATATGTCAGAACTTTAAACTTATACCCGCCATGACGTTTGTTCCTGCCATGGGATAATAGAAGTTTTCCGTAACCAACTCCCTACCACCGGCCTGATCGCCCGGCACGAAATAACTGAAAGTGTATCCGTTTGGCTCATACAGGCGGTTAAACGCATTGTACACGATTACATTAAAATCCACCTGCTTTACAAATCCGGGGTATAAACTGTAGTTCAACCTTACATCTGTGGTCCAAAAGGCGTCCAACTTTCGGTTGTCATTTTGGGTATTGTCCAAGTATTGGTCCCCGACATATTTGTTCATCAGACTAAAACCCAAATTTTTGGTAGGACTGTAATCAATCACCGCTGACGCAACTACATTCGGGGAGAAGGCAATATCCGTATCTTCATACGAGGTGGCTTCTTGACCTACAAAGTCCCAGTTTTCATCATAAATGTCATCATAGGCGATAAATTCATCAATTTTGTTCCGGCTAAACGCAATGTTTCCACCAAGTGTCCACTTTTCATTCACCTTATACGCACCGTCCAGTTCCAGTCCTGCCCGGTAGCTTCGTGCGACATTTTCCCGAATGTAGGCTCCCACATCATTGAGCTGACCGGTGAGAACCAATTGGTCGGTATAGCCCATATAATACCCGTTGACATTATATTGAAAATTTCGCTGGGTCACGCGGATGCCTCCCTCGATGTTCTGCAGATGCTCCGGACGTGGAATCTCTGTTAAGGGGGAATCGGTGAAGTCACTTCTAACCGGTTCCCGATTTGCCACTGCGTAGGAGGCATACCAGGTCTTACCCGTTCCTGATTCGTACGAAAAACCTACTTTCGGATTAAAAAAGCCGTATGACTGCTCCCCCGATATATTACGTAAGTCATTGTTGGTCCCATTGAAGCGGTAGTCTATGCTTCGATATTGCATATCACCAAACAAATAAAAATTGTCTCCTACCTCTTGCGTAGCTTTTAGGTACACGTTTCTATCATCTTTGACAGCAACATTATCGTAGTAGCGATCTCTGATAGCTGTATTTCCTGCCACTCCCATCCAAATAATCTCCCCAAAGTGGTCTCCGTCGTAGCGGTTGGCGCCTCCGCCAAAGATGATATCGGTACGTCCGTTATCCGATACATAATTTACAGAGTAAACGCCCCCAAAGAAATCATTGTCCAACCACCTCCTGCGAATGATATCGGTACGCTCTATCAATACGTCCCCAATTTGGATGGGCGCTATGCCATAGTTTTGCAGCAAGCGGTCATTTGGGCGAAACTGCTCATAATAGCCCCGGCCATAGGTATAGTGTAATGCAGCGTTGGCTTTCCAATTAGTGCCTATATTTCCCGCATAGATAAACTGATAATGATCTTGTTGGTAGTTGTCTGTTTCATTGTCGTAGGTATAGCTATTGTACGTCCGGTCAGTTTCAAGCAGGTATTCCGGGACGCCGTTCCATGCCTGATACGTTTGTTCCGCTCCTGAGAAGACATTTACCTTGAACACATGGTTTTCTCCGTAATACCCACCTGAAACAAAGAAGGAACGCAAGTCCGAAAAGGCCCGGTCGACGTAGCCGTCTGACGTGATTTTAGACAGACGGGCATCCACCGCCCACTTGCCGTTAAGCATTCCTGTACCAGCCCTAACGGTATGTCTTGTGGTGTTGAATGATCCAACAGAATGGTCCGTCTCCGCATAGGCCTCCTCACGTTTGGTATCGGTCTGAATGTTCATGCTTGCGCCAAACGTTGCCGCTCCATTTGTTGAGGTACCAACGCCACGCTGAATCTGTATATTCTCCACTGAGGAGGCAAAATCCGGCATATTTACCCAAAAAACCCCATGCGACTCAGCGTCATTCAGGGGAATACCATTTATGGTGACATTGATCCGGGTCTGATCGGTTCCCCGTATACGCAAGCCCGTATAGCCTACTCCTGCCCCGGCGTCAGAGTGACTCACTACTGAGGGGGTGAAATTCAGCAAGAACGGAATGTCTTGCCCGAGATTGTTTTTGTTGAGTTCTTCTTTGGAGATGACCTTAAAGGTCGTCGGAGTCGTGGAGGAAGCCCTCGTCGCGCTGACGATAAACTCCTCTGCGGAGACGGTCCGCTGGGAAAGCAAGACTTCCAAAGGAGTGGCAGAAGGAACCGTCACCGTGAGACGTTGGGTTTCATAGCCTATGTAGCTAATCCGTAGTTGGGCCACGCCGTTCTCAAGATTGAGGGAAAACGAACCATCCCGACCGGATACGGTGCCTTTATTCTGACCTTCTACAAGGATGTTTGCCCCAGGGAGGGGTTCATTCGAACCGGCATCGACAATACGTCCGGTCACCTGATGTTGCGCAATGGCATAGCATGTTGCCAAGCCAAAAACTAGAGTTGACAAAAATTTCTTCATGGTAGTAACAATTACTTACGGTAAAACACAGAAGAGATAAAGGGGTATCTCTCCCTTTTCTGTTCACCCAGAAAGCTATAGTTGTAGCTTATTCTCATTTCCCTTCGCCGGCACTACCCGGATCAGGTTCTATGGGTATGATCTCAGCCCGTAGTATTGGGGCACCCCTAATGATCGATGGGACAAACTTAGGCCAAAGTATTTGATTTCACCAATTAATCGGAAGAAAAAATTTGGGGAAGCGGGGTTGTATGATGGAACTTAAAAAAAATAGAATTCCACTGCTATGGCTGAATTCTCCTGTAATACAGCATATTACCCATGAATCAACTAAAAACCAAATATCATTAGATATGTGTTGCTAAGGAAATATAAATCCGGATAAAAATCGGTATTCGATTAGTCTATTACTAGCCTTTGCCCCCTTGGGTATTTGATCTGAAATCCAAATTGACGCTTCATTTCTGTTCGTTCAGGAATTTCAAGTTTCCAAGAAAGGATTTTGGTCTCCTTCTCAACCTCTGCTCCGCCATTCGACGTTTCATCAACCTCAATGTCAGCATTAGTACTGATAGGGAATTGGTCTTGTAGTAGAATATTGATTGGTGTTGACTTATTGTTTACTTTACAATTGCCCGCTTCAAAATCAGATATCCTGTAAGGCCAGATACGAGCGACGCCATCAATACCCCCATTTTTGCTTGCTCTACCAGGTCTTGATCCGAAAATGCCAACGAATTGATAAACAGCGACATGGTAAATCCGATAGCGGCCAAAAAAGAAATCCCCAATAGCATGGATGTATTCATCCCCTTTGGCATTTTATACCAGCCGAGCTTGATTCCTATCATACCCAATCCAAAAATCCCCATAAATTTCCCCAAAAATAGCCCCACTCCGACACCCATGGCAACCGGGCTGCTAATCATCTGCAGCCAGTCGCTTTCAATCACGACCCCAGCATTAGCAAGGGCGAAAACTGGCATTACGAGGTAAACCACCAATCCATGCATGCTTTTTTCTAATCGTTGGAGCGGAGAAATAGAGGCTTTGGAAATGCGCTTTATTTCGCCTATAATGTTTTCCTCATCCGGCGAGAGCAGGTATTTATCTTTATCCGCTTTATTGGCTATCTTCAATTTTTTAGTTAATTCCGAAATGGATTCAAGATACAGTGCCTTGTCAATTCTTCGATCTGCCGGTATCATAAACGCCGCAAGCACCGCAGCCACTGTTGCGTGAACACCTGACAACAAGGTCGCCAGCCATACACCACCTATACCAAGAAATGCGAAGATCAGTACCCGCCTTACGCCTAGCAAATTTAGCAAGCACATTAAACCCAAAATTGACGCGCCAATACCTAAATTCCAGAGCGATATTTCGGAAGTATAAAACAAAGCAACGACCAAGACCGCACCCAAGTCGTCAAAGATGGCCAGTGCCGTCAGGAAAACCTTTAATTGAAGAGGAACCTTGGGGCCTAAGAGGAAAAGTACACCAAGTGCAAAAGCTATATCTGTTGCCATTGGAATGCCCCACCCGTTTATGGATTAGGGCGGTCCTCCACCATTGATTATCACATAGATCAAGGCAGGGAACACCATGCCGCCTATTGCGGTAACTATTGGTAGCAATAGATTTTTAGGATTTGATAGCTCCCCGGCAAATATCTCACGTTTTAACTCCAGTCCCACCACAAAGAAAAAAATGGACATTAAGCCGTCGTTTACCCACTTTAGCAAACTTTTATAGACACTAAAGTCCCCTATGGCAAAACCGATTCGCTGATCTAGCAGCCATTCTATGGTACCATTTGCAGGAGAGTTGGCCAACAAAAGTGCCAATAGGGCGGAGAAGAAAAGCAGGAAGGAACTAAAAGCGCCTTTTCGGATGAATTGCACTAAGGGACTGAGCGCACTGAAGGTTATCTTTTTGGCTTGCATAGGGAATTATCATTTTTAAAAACATTATTCGGATATGTCCAAAAATAGTTATGAGAACCATAATATTTTCTGACATATCAGATAATACCAAATAATCCAAGCGCTGGAATCAATACTTACGGAAATACCAGCAGAAGGATTGACAAAACCCCATTTATTTTTCGAAGAGGGGCTTCAAAAATTTTTATTCAAAAAAAAATCATGCGGCAACTAAGTAGAAGAATTATTAGCCATCTCCCATTAACTTTTCCAAATCATCTAAATTTTCATACCGTCGGGGATCGATTTAGACTTTCAATAAAATCACTGTTAAAGACGCTAAGACTTATCTTTTTCATTCTGAATCAAGCATCTTACTTCGAAATGGTTTTTATCCATTTTTGGCCAATCATTACCAACAAATCCGTAGGATGCCTGCATCAACGTAAAAAATAGATCTTTTTGATCTTCTTCCTTAAGACTCTTATTAATGCCTCTGATGATTGGCTGCTTCTTCGAAACTTTGCACTACCAAAGCATTCTTGTCAATTTTCATCTGTTTATAATTGTTTTTTAATGGCCAGATGGAATCCCTGCCTGTCCGGCAGGCAGGTCGCAACTATAATCATCTCACTGTGTGACGTTCTCGTCATGCCTGCCTGTCCGGTAGGCAGGCTCGATTTCATGTGTTTGTAATTTACGATTCAGTTGCCACATAGCCTGTCCCGACTAGAATCGGGAGAATCTCGCAACTATAATCATCCCTCCATGTGACGGGTACGTCACGCTTGCCTGTCCGGTAGGCAGGCTCGATTTCATCATTAGAGATAAAATTCAACACCAAGATAAAAAATATTCCATTAACTATCCAAAAGTAACTACCTTCCCAATTCTCTTAAATGCCTATAATGAGACGCAATGGCCATTCGAAGTTTTGGGTGTTCTAAATAGGGAACATTGTATTCCGCACATGTTTTTTTGATGATCTGACTGATCGCCGGATAGTGGATATGGGAAATTTTCGGAAACAAATGGTGCTCTACCTGATGATTTAGTCCACCGATAAACCAAGAGAGGACCTTATATCCTGTTGCAAAATTTGCAGTGGTTTTAAATTGATGCACGGCCCATTCGTCCTCCAAGCTGTTGGTCTTTACATCAGGAAGCGGGAATTCCGTCTCTTCCAGGCTATGGGCCAGCTGAAATACAGAGGTCAGTATCAATCCCGTCGCCAACCCATAAATCAAAAACCCAACGATAAACGAACTGAATCCAACCATATAAATAGGGAGTGCAATAAAGAGCAACAAATGGATCAGCTTAAAACTCCAAAACGAAATGTGATCTTTAAATTGCATGGGTTGAATCGGAACTTGACCTACCCGACGCAACACGTACTTTTTGTAATCCGTGAAGAATACCCAATAGAGATAGAGGAGTGAATACGTAAACGGGAAATAAAGATGTTGATAACGGTGTATTTTGAATTTTTTCTGATTGGGGCAAAGTCGCAGGAATGGTCTGGCATTTAGGTCATCATCCACCCCTTCCACGTTGGTAAAGGAATGGTGCACGACATTGTGCTTTGTTTTCCACATAAAAACATTGGCTCCCAAGAAATTGATAGAAAGACCCGCCAGTGAATTGACCCAGGGATGTTTGCTAAAGCTTCCATGGGCACCGTCATGCATGACGTTAAAGCCAATACTTGCCGTCAATGCTCCTAGGACAATACAGCCTAGGACAGCAATTGCCCAGTGGGGTGTAAAAAACACAAGTAGCACGTATAGGGCAATAAAGGAAGTCACCAACAAGGCTGCCTTAACGATCAGCGGGGTGTCTCCTGTTTTATTAATGGAACGTTCTTGGAAATAAGTATTTATTCTTTGTTTAAGGTCTTGATGAAAGGATATGCTTGATTTTGAAAACTTCGGGGTCGCCATCGTATAGAATTATAAAGAAGTCGTTGTTGAAAATGGGCAGTAAATTTTGCCGAGTGGAGTGGATGTTTTTAAGCCGTTATAAAGATAACGATTTGTTCAATATGAATAGTTTCTTTATCTAGATTAATTATAAAAATAATATTAAATTAACCTACGGCTTCAACAGAAGAAGATACCGGGAACGGGTCAAAAAGCATAAAAACATGATTACAGATAGGTTTACAAGTATTTTTCAATAAAATCTATCGACCGGGAGAGTCGTTCGCGATTGTTTCCGGATATAATTTCATAGGGAGTTCCACTTTCTTCCAACAATGCCCTATACCAATTAAAAAAATACGTTCTCATCTCAGGATCGGGGTGTTCTCGCTGTGGATCCGGCTCCCAGGGGATATCAATATCGGTAAGCAGATAGAGATCGTATTTTCGGGCAGCTATTTGCGCTTGTATCCACGGATGAACTTTTTTGTATTTGGACTCACTCCACACGTGAAGCACATGCAGGTCTGTATCGCAAAAGAGAAATTCGTTGGCTGATTTTAACATACGATCTTCTAATTCAAATTGGCCTTTTGCAATCGAAAGCAGATCGTCAAATTCATACGGTCTATCTAATCGCTCCAAATATTCCCGAGCATACTCTGGTACCCATGGCTCTCCAAAATGAGCTGCCAATGCGGCTGTTAGGGTGCTTTTACCTGTAGACTCAGGGCCGATAATGACAATTTTCTTAGGCATTTGCAGCTTTGGGTTTTGCGGCGTTAATCCAGGCGATCAAGCCCATTACAGCAAGAACCGTGAATACTAGAAACTGGAAGGAGGTCAAAAGGAGTCCTTTATAGATGTATAGCGGCACGGATACGATATCGGTGATAATCCAGGCGATCCAGTTTTCAACCTTCTTCTTTGCCATCAACCACATTCCGACAAAGGCAGTGGCAGTGGTAAAGGAGTCCCAATAGGGTACGTCACTGTCCGTAAACGTCGCCAATACCACGTACAATACCCCGTAGGACCCAAAAAACAACGCCAACGAAACTATTATACCCTTGCGGTCAAGCCAGGTGACGGAGAGTTTTGGTGAACCTACCTCAGAACGCGTCCAGAAATACCACCCGTAAATCGACATGATAAAATAATAGGCATTAATCCCCATATCGGCATAGAGCTTTACCTGAAGGCAAATCCACACATAGATCAACGTACTCACAATACCTGTCGGAAATACCAGTATGTTTTCCTTCATGGAATAAAAGACCGAAGCCAAGCCAAAAAACACGGCAACTGCTTCCAGCCAGGTCATCTCTTGTATTCCTACCTGCAATCCATCAATGATCCAATTTCCATCCATCCCCCGAAAATGGGACAAAAAGAAAGAATAAAGAAATATAGGCTGCAAAAAGAAAATGGACCGGAAAATCAAGATCTACTAATTTTTTAAAAATAATTCAGCTTCTTCTAAAACTATATAAATAATCAACCGTTGGAGCCTTGAACTAATCGTTCTAGAAACTAACCTTAAAGGAATACGTACCTATCCCCTTGTTGAAGATAAGATCATCAACCAATTTGATGGTTGGGCTTTTGACTTAGCCGGCATGTTGAATGCTCCCAGTTTGGGAATTAGGTACTATTTTCTAGGAAACCGATAGCAAAAATACCGTGGGGATTTTATGCAGGTCAGGTGGGTTCCTTTTCCAGTCCTGCACCCGCTTCGTTTGGATAAGCTCATCGGTTGCGGTGACGTTTCGCGCTATGCACAGCAGCGTCTCGGGATGTAGGTGCTGAAGCAGGTTTTCGAGCATCTTCTGATTGCGGAAGGGGGTTTCCATAAATATCTGCGTGCTATGATCTTTTCTAGACACGTTTTCTAAGCTATGCAAGGAATTGACAAGCTCCTTCTTGTCAATAGGCAGGTACCCATGAAACGTAAAAGTTTGACCACTAAATCCAGATCCCATCAACGCCAAAAAAATAGATGACGGACCAGAAAGCGGTATTACCCGGATCCCTTTCTGATGGGCAAATGCTACAGCCACTGCACCGGGGTCCGCGATCCCGGGACAGCCTGCCTCGGAGATAATGCCCAGATCCTTTCCGTCAAAAATTGGCCTCATCAAACGTTGTAAATCGTGACTACCCGTATTTTTATCCAAAATCTGAAGATCCAGCGCCTCAATCTCAACGCCCAGTTTGAGGCTTGAAATATACCTTCGGGCCGTACGGAGATTCTCCACTAAGTAGTGAGTAGTGTGCGAAATGACGTCTTTTACCTGAGGGCTAATCACTTCTTGAGAAGTACCTTCAGCCAAAACACTGGGGATCAAATAGAGTTTTCCAAGTAGATTCATTATTTTTGATTCATGGATAACGGGATGCCTGCATTTGCAAAACTACTGATTTTTGCCGGACTCTTACTGGTAGCGGTCGGGCTTCTGCTTTGGGGCTGGCCAAAACTGACGGGCTGGAAATCCCTACCCGGCGATATTATTGTAAAGCGTGAAAATTTCACGTTTTATTTTCCGCTAGGCACGTCCATTGTAGTCAGCCTCCTACTAAGTCTGCTCGTGTTTCTATGGAAAAAGTTTAGTAGCTAATGCCTTGATGGATAGACAAAAGATTGGTGAAATGCCTCTTTTTTTTATATTTGACACGTTATATCAACCCGCTAGTCCATGGAAGCTTATGCCAAAGTATTAAATTACACCATGCCCGTTTTCTTGCTGCTAATTCTCATAGAAGTATTGGCCGCCCGGAAGATGGGTAAGACGGTTTCCAATAGCCTGGACAGCGTATCCAGTATCAGTTCCGGCATGACCAATGTAATCAAAGATGTTTTAGGGCTGACCATTTCCCTGCTTTCCTATAACTGGTTGGTTGGTCACCTCGCGCTCTTTGAGATTCGAACCACCTTATTAACTTATCTGATAACGTTTATTGTCATTGATTTCAAAGGCTATTGGGCGCATCGCTGGGAACATACCATTAATATTCTCTGGAACCGGCATGTGATTCATCACAGCAGTGAAGAGTTTAACCTGTCCTGCGGGTTGCGGCAAACCATTTCCACCGTATTTGATTATTTTGCTTTTCTATTGTTGCCCGCCGCGTTGATTGGGGTGCCTGTGAAAGTAATCGCTGTGGTAGCTCCTATTCACCTTTTTCTGCAATTTTGGTATCATACGCAGTTGATAGGCAAAATGGGTTGGCTGGAAAACGTTATCGTCACTCCCTCCCACCACAGGGTGCACCATGCGATCAATAACGTCTATATGGACAAGAATTTTGGACAAATCTTTATTATCTGGGACAAACTCTTCGGAACGTATCAGGAAGAACTGAAAGAGGAACCCTGTGCCTACGGCATTACCCGCCCTGCAAGAACCTGGAATCCCATAAAAATCAACTTTCAGCATGTTTGGCTTATGGCAAAAGACGCCTACTATACCAAAAGCTGGCAGGACAAATTTCGAATCTGGTTTCAGCCTACCGGATGGAGACCTGCGGATGTTGCTGAAAAGTTCCCCATCTATTCCATCACTGATCCCGCAACCTATGAAAAATTCACCTCCCCGACTTCTCCGGCATTCGACCTATGGGCGTGGATTCAGTTGTTTTTCAACTATGGCCTGCTGAATTACCTTTTTAGCTTCATTATCGATATCGGTATTCCCTTGGCTTTTGTTTACGGAGGATTTATAGTTGCTTCCGTCTATGCCTATACCGAACTCATGGACCGAAACCCACGGGCGTGGATTTACGAACTCATAAAATCTGCGGCGGGATTGGCAATTATTTTCTGGTTGGGAGATTGGTTTGGGGCTGGATCGAATGTGGGTGCTTGGATGACACTGGTTGTGGGAGGGTACCTTGTGCTGTCGGTGGTCGTAACTTGCTATTTTGTCTTGACGGACGAAAAGCAGTCTTTTTCGGACATGGACCTAATAAACTGAAGGAAGACTTTTAGCTCATTAATAAATCCTATATTGTACAAGAAAATAATGTATTACACAAAAAACAACGATAAATATGAAAAGGAATGTCTTTATGACCAGACTATTGGGTTTGTTGGTTGTGGCAGTGTTATACAGCTGTCAAGATGAGGAAGATCTAACTGTTACCGATAAAACGTATCCCGAAAATGCCGCTTTGCAGCGTATCTTACTTTACTCAACCAAGGATTCCAAAAATCCCATCAGCATCGTCAGTGAGTATGAATATAACGAATCCGGAGAAGTAAGTAAGGTTTCTTCTCCTATCTATGTGGAGGGCATAGTTAAGGGTATATCCAATTATGACCTCTATGAATATGATGCTCTGAACAGGGTGGTGAAGATCAAGAGCTACCACGCCAATCTAAATGCAGGCTTCCTCAACCTCAAGAATACGATTTACTCCTATAACGCTGACGGGAGAATAGAAAAAGAGCTGTCGGAATTTCCACAAATTGGATCCATGGAATACATAAAATACGTCCTCCAAGATGGGTTAGTCGTCAAGAAGGAACATTATAATGCCGCAGACAAACTGGAAATGTACACTGAAATGACCTACAATCAATCTGAGGAGGTAGTTGAAGAAAGATTTTACTCCTCAGAAAATGAGCTTTTTAGAGTGATAAAACACAGCTATACAAACGGCTTACAGACAAAGTCAGATACGTTTCAAGGGCTGGAGTTGGAGCAACTTCGGGAAGTAAAAAGAACGTTTGACGCCAACGGTAACCTCATTTTACTTGAATCAAACGAACTTTCAATGTTAAGCTCCACTCACAGCCATGTGTTGAGGTATGAATATGCGGAGTGATACGTGAAGCCATACAAAGCTAATTCGCCGTAACTATATTGAAATCTTTTTAATAAAAAGCAGCCAAGAAAATTATCCTTGGCTGCCAGTAAATCTTTAATCTAAAGCCTTAATTTACACATATTTAGGAGGGGGAATATCAAACTCCGCATTCCTCGGATCAAACAATAGCCGGTTAGCTTCTACAGCATGGTCGCCGACAAAATGCTCCGCCTCTCCGTCAAATTCCAGCCAAGGTCCTACAATATACTCCGCTTTATCCTCCGGAACACCCATCCCATCTCTTGCAATCGCATGTATTTTCATGAATTCTTCATAGGCATACGGGTTATCACCGAAACTACCTGCTTTGGCATTGAACGGCACCTTCTCTCCAAGCCGGTAAGAGATATTCATCAAATGACCTAAGGTACAGCTGTAATGGGCATCGTACATATTGCCATTGGCCATCATCGGATCCCCGGCTTTGCAAGCCGCTACAAAACTGCCGTACGGGCCTCCGGGAGTAATTTTTACATCTTTGATGGTCACATTTCTGGGTTGGCTTCCATTGTGTGACTGGTATTGGCCATCTATCAGTTTACCTCCATCTTCAAAATAAAAGCGGTTCGTTACTTCATTGACATAGCCCTCGTGGTTTACGTTCCGTACGTTGAAAAATACCTGTTGCCCATTGGCAAATTCCGCAATGGCAAACATCGTGTTGGGAGTTTCTCCCTGATCGTCCCAAACAAAGCGCCCACCGATAGCCATGACCCGCTTTGGGTGGGTATTGGCAACTTCAGGATCCAATGCCCAATAAGCCACATCCAATTGGTGGGTACCTTGGTTGTTGAGTTCTCCGTTACCCACTTGCCAGTTCCAGTGCCAGTTGTAATGCACCAGATTTTCATGGAAGCGGTCAATGACTGCCGGTCCTTTCCAAAGGTTCCAATCTAGGTTACTCGGATGCGAAGTGTACGGCTTGTGGCCTATTCCTTCCCTCGGTTTACAGGCAAACCCATGTGAAACCAGCATTTTCCCGTATTTTCCGGACCGTATGTCACTTATTTGTCTGGCCCATTTATCATCGCTGCGGCGTTGGGCGCCATGCTGTATGACCACCCCATACTTTTGTTGGGCAGCCAATGCTACCCGGCCTTCATAGACATCGTGGCTGGCGGGCTTCTCTACATAACAGTGTTTTCCTGCTTGCGCGGCCCATATTACCATTAGCGAATGCCAGTGATTAGGCGTAGCTACGGAGATGGCATCGATGTTTTTATCTTCCAAAACGCGGCGCACATCTGCCTCCCCCTTTGCACGTGTATGTACACCACCTCCTTCTTTTAAGGTTTGTAGCCGTTCGGCCAATACCCTTGAATCCGGATCCACAAGGTAGGCTATCTCTACATCTTCCAATGCCGTGAATCCTCCGATATGAGACTTACCGCGGCCATTCACGCCACAGACGGCCAAGCGAAGGCGTTCGTTTGCCCCCATGATGGACGCGTAGGATTTGGCACTGAAACTCATGGCGCCTATAGTGATTCCGGCAGTACCAAAAATTGACTTTTTTAAAAAGGATCTTCTTTCACTCATGGCAAGAGGGTTTATTGATAATAAAGAAGTAATGGAACAGGTGATAAGATAGCGATAAAAAATGGCTTATGACAAACATTCAGGGAAGTTTGTTAGTGAAGGTACATGATTGGTCACATTTAGGCCCTGTCTGGTATACAAATTACGGCCTATAAAAAGTTAAGCGCCTTCTCCTCATCGCTTTGAGAGTGATAGAAGATCACCATTTACCATAAAGGAGTCAATAGAAAAAGGTCAGACAATTGCCTGACCTTATTTAATCGCTTTAACTGGATTTTACCAACTTCTTGCTCCGCCACTTGGCCGCATCATTGGTCTGTAACCACCATCTGAAGGAGTCTCTTCCGCTTTTTTGAAGTTGCCTATAATGTAGGTGAACGACAACATGCCATACCTCGTCAATACATTGGAAAACACATCGGTAATGGCCACGTCGGATACAGTTCTGGAAATGCTGTTGTTTTGCTTCAGCACGTCAAACACGAAAAGCTTCAATTCCGCTTTGTTGTTTTTCATAAAACGGTAACCTGCCTCTACGTTCCATAGCCATACAGACTGATCTAGTCCTTCAGAAAGTCCCTGATAAAGCATGTTGTTCGCACTGTTTGCGATAAACAGTTTCCCACCGTTGGGAGAATAATAGAACCTGAGGTTAGTATTTTGGATATAATAATTATTATCCAGATTAGACTGTAAGCTACTTTTTACGACGGTATAAGTTCCCGTTGTAGAAAAGGTAAAATCCACATCTTTGCTAATATTACTGGCAAGGGTAATGCCTCCTCTGAAATCAAAATTCTCGTTGATATTCATTTGATCGTTAATAATCCCGGGAGTACGCCCATAACTGATTCCGGGATTGATATTTACTTTTGTCTTTAATTTGGGAATACTCGTCCCATAGTTGACAAAAAGACGGCCCATCATCTGCCCGTTCATATTCACCGGACGGGTAAGCTGTCCTCCCGTTCTTAGCAATACCTCATCGTTTATCAGTGTATCCTGCGCCGCGATGAAGGTATTGGTACCAATAAAATTATCCGTAAGCGACGCAAACAAGAACATAAAAAGCGTTTTGTTCTTTTCCATATCCACCTTTGACATGTTTAGGAAAAAGGTGTTGTTGAACGCCTGAGCCAAATCCGGATTACCAACGGAAAGGTTCAACGGGTTGTTATTATTGATCACGTTTTGAAGCTGATTTACACTGGGTTCGTTGGTGCGTGTGCGGTATCTGAACCTATAACTGATGCCCTTTTCTGTGCGGTAGTTTAAGACCACTGAAGGCAAAATATTTCTGAAATCCCGATAAAAGTTGCCTTGCTCAGGAAACAAGATGTCATTGTCCAAGACCGCGTATTGGTAGTCGAAATTGATGTTGCCATTAAATCCCTTATGGCTATACATGTAACCCAGCCCCGCTTGCTGCGTGATAAACCGGTTATCAAATTCATTACTTAAGGCAGTATCCAATACCATAATGCCCTGTTCATTAGCCAACTGGAATGTTTTCTGGTCTGCCGCACTTTTATTATTTCCTATCGAATACCTTGCTGTAGCCACAGAGCGTTCAGAAAGCGGTTCGGTGTAAGTAAAGTTCGCGTTGTAGTTAAACCCGTCCGAAAGTGCGATTGTCTCTTGAACCAAAGTATCCATGGAATTGCGGACATAATCCCTGTTGGCAGCCAATAAATCGGTAAGCTGATCACGCTTATTCCATGAGGTAAACAGATCCGATGAGAACGTTCTTCCTTTTTTATCGAATTTATACCGGTACGTAAACGAGTTGGAGATGCTATATCCCTCGGTATTATTGTCGGTGACCGTTCTCGTGTCACTTAGTGGGTCCTGATTAGTATTTAGGTTTAAGCCGTCTAGGTTGCTATACCTCGTATTGTTTTGGTAGTTTATCGACGGACTAATTACGATGGCGTTTTTCTGGTTGATATCGTATTCCATCCTGCCACTCATTCGGTGGTTTCGGTTGTTGATGGTGGAAAGCTGGTTTTCCTGATAGTATTGGCGTTGGGTTTCCGACAAGACGGTCTCCCTATTGGTCCTATCTAGCACGTTATTGTCTGTATCGTTATAAAAATAACTTCCTGTAAAGTTAATTTTCGTTCCCCATTTGTCACTATAATTTAATCCGAGTGAATTCGTAGTGACGATGCCATTGTTCTGGCCTACTGCAAAGGCACCACCTCCACCGCCGGGTCCGCCCCCGCCACCAGGCCTGCCACCTCCGCCACCGCGTCTTCCTCCGCCACTCATCCCGCCACTGGTGACGCCTAACAGGTCATCGGAGGAGAAATTTTGTTGATTGACATTGTTGAACATGCCAATAATTGAAATTCGCTTGGTTCCTCTAAAAAAGTTAATGTTGCCTCCCAACGAGTAGCGGTCGTCAGTGCCGTATCCGGCATAAATTCTTCCGAAGTGACTGTTGGCCATCCCGCTTTTTGTAATGATATTGATTGTTTTGGCGTAATTCCCATCATCAAGACCGGTAAGTCTGGACTGGTCGGAGCGCTGATCCAAAACCTGAACACTTTCGATCGCATCAGCAGGTAAATTTCGCAGTGCAATTGAAGGATCATTCCCAAAAAATTCCCTGCCATCAACCAAAATCTTTTGTACTTGTTCCCCTTGGGCCTGTACTTGCCCGTTTTCTATTGTTACACCGGGAAGCTTACCAATAAGGTCTTCCGCCATGGCATTCTCTCTGGTCTTAAAGGCACTGGCGTTGAATACAGCTGTGTCTCCTTTCATTTCGCCCACAGCAGCTTCACCTTGAATGACTACTTCGCCTAATAGCTTACTGTCTTCATTGAGGGACATTACGCCAAGATCAAGCGGGACACCCCTAGTCATGGTCCTTGTTATTTTCTGATACCCCACATAGGAGATTTCAAGCAAAAAAGAGGGTAGCCTAGGATAGGGCAACTCAAAGGCTCCGTCAACTCCCGTAACCGTGTTTGAAACAAGGGTATCTCCCATTGTTTTGATAAGTACGTTGGCGCCTATTAGCGGCTCTTTCGTTGTGCCCTCGATAATTTGCCCCCGTATCATGGGAGATGTTCGGTCGCCTCTCTGCTGGGCCTCAAGAGATTGAAGTCCCATAAAAGAGACTAAAATAAAAACAAGTGTAGAAATTTTCATAGTAAGAATGTAAATGCTACACTTAGACAGGCCGCAGTCCGCAAAAGTTTAAACCAGTATCGAAAATTATTTTGAAAGGAAAAAAATCCCATTAAAAGGCAAAAAAAGAGGTTAATTTTTAACCTCTTCTAATCGGTTTAGCAGTAAGTGATCAGTTGGACCTGGAAATAACATCTTGGTAGCTGATCCCCATATGACTATTGTCATAAACTGCCTCACCGTTTCTTATCAAGATAACTTGCGGCGAAGCGTGGGGAACAGAAAACCTACTAGCAATTTCGTCCGAAATAGCTCTGAACGCGATCAGATCCAGAAAATAGGGAGAAACCTTTTCATTGTCTTCCTTTTTCCAGTTTCTTTCCATCCTACTCCAGGCCATACTGCTAATCGAGCACCGGGTAGAATGTTTAAAAACCAGCACGGGCTTTTCCTTACTCTCTTCAACAATCTGATCTAATTGGGATATAGAATCCAGCTTTTTCCAGCTCATAGGAATTGTAGTTAGTATTGCATAGTTAATACCTTTTAAAAACCGTTGCCAATCAGAATAAAGTTCAACCTACATTAAATTAATTTGTATCTTGACTTAATTTGACATTTATTTCGTTGTTACGCCAGAACCTTTAACGTATTCCATGACCTTACGCAACTCGATGATATTTTGCTTAGTAGCGATGCTTTCTTTTTCGTGCAGGCGCATCAATCCGGAAAGAACACCTCTTGTTGGTGAAACCAAGCAACTCCCTAAAGCCACCTCAACCATCAACATTTCCCTATCGATCCCACTAGCACGTTTGGAAAACCAGCTCAATCAGCGTCTAAATCCACTGCTATTTTCAGGAAAAGGGCTGGAATTGGGGAACGGACTTTTTTCGGATATGGACATTACGAAAACGGGGATCTTAAAACTTTCCACCGCAGAAAACGGAAATGTCCGGGTTTCCATGCCTATTTACTTAGACGGCAAAGTGATCCTTGAAAAGAAAATTTTTGGCCAATCAGTATCAGCAGCAATCCCTTTCAAGGAAGCTTTAACGCCTCAGTTCAGCTTCCAACCTAGAATCAGTGAAAATTGGGGGATTCAGATTGACCAATTGGAAATAGAAAGCTGGGGAAAGCCGCTACAGTACGATTTACTTGGCTACCAAATTGACATAGAACCTATAGTAAAAAAGCACTTAACCTCCCTCATTCAAAATCAATTAGCCTCAGAGGGCAGCAGTAACTTTAACCTGAAATCACTTGCCGAAAAAGCATTGAAAGCCTATGGACAACCCATTCTAATTTCAAATGAAGACTGGGAAATGACGCTGTTGACCTCCCCGGAGATACTCCGGATAAGCCAACAATTTACAACTGACCAGCAACTTGAGCTTTCCATCGGTCTAGAGGGAGAGGTAATAAGTCACGCAGGAGCCTTGCAGGATCAAAAGGTTCCTCCACTTCCGGCTGTCACGCAGGCTGATCCCAATACAGAAAATGGACTTGATATAACCCTTCCCCTAATCGTGCCTTATGCTGATCTCGACAAATGGCTCACAAAAGAGCTGGTCGGTACTAGCTTTCGGCTAAACAGTAAAACCCAACTTACCCCAAAAAGCTTCGCTTCCCAAGCATTTGGCAATCGCGCCTTGGTAAAAATGGGCTTCATTGCCAAGCGGGACAACCGAAAAGACATGGAAGGAGACTTATATCTCGTTGGTACGCCGGTATACTCCGAAGCTGACAACGCCATCTTGTTCGAAAACATCGATTTTGACCTTACTACAGAAAATTTCTTGACCAATAGTGCCCGGTGGCTCAAAAAAAACCAGATCATCTCGGCCATTGAAAAAAAAGCGGTAGTGCCCATCGGCAGCTATATGGACCAAGCGAGGCAGGAACTAAGTGAGTTGGGTAGCTGGCAGACTGATTTTGCCACATTCGATGTGGAAAATCCGACCTTGGCGGTAGAAGGCATCTACACTACGCCAACAGATATCCGTTTATACTTGAGATCCAAAGGAGAAATCGCCGTGACTATGAAACCTTAGTGTCGAAAAAAAAAGCAGCTTACACACCCATAAGTTCCCCAAAGGTTCTAATACCTAAGTCTCTTGCTTTTTTTAAGAGTTTTATAAACAGCTGTGCGGTAAGAAAGGCATCGCCTGCGGCTGTATGTCGGTCATCCGGAAAGATTCCATACCGTAGGCACATATTATCGAGTGAATAGTCCGCATAATTAACCCGATTGGGATCTGCATGTTTTCCGATTTCAAGCCGTATCCCCAGTTCTAGGGTGTCTATCACTGGGTTCTTTATCTTTTTAAGCCCAAACGATCTACCGGCTTTTTCCAACATAGCCAAATCAAATCCAATATGATGTCCCACAATAGGCAGATTGCCCGCCTCATCTAGGAACACCCGGATCAATTCCTCTCTACTTATGGTTTCCTTATTGGGCACTATCCCATGTACTTTGATTGTTTCCCTTGCCAATCGTTTACTTTTGAGGTAGTGCTCCTTAGAACTACTAATCAGAATGCTATTGCCTTTCAGTTTTATGGCACCAAAAGAAAGGATGAAATCCCTCTTGACATCTACCCCGGTAGTTTCGGTATCGAGTACCAAAAAGGTGATGTCGGAAATTTTCCGCTGATTGGGAAGCTTCAATGCCACGCGCCGTTCGTAGTCCAGCACAAAGTCCTTTGCCGACACTTCCGGCTTGATAAAGCGGCTCCACCATGCCATAATCAGCTTCCAAAAAAATCTAACTGAAACCGTACTCTAATGATTTTCTGCAACTCGTCAATCGGAAAGAAGGCGTTTTTCAGCAGTTGTCGTTGGAGCTTACCCAAACTTTCGGGCTGAATGAACCTGCCGGAAGTTTGTGTTTTCAGACCTTCTATGGCCCGAATCCGCATAAATATTTCATAGGCCTTTCCCGCTTCCAGATACAATTCCTGATTTGAGGGTTCCAGCTCGGCTAGTTTTTCAAAGCGTTTAAACGTATTGTTGATGCCGAAGACGCGATGGCTTAACATGAGTAAACGGGCGGCATCAGCCAATGGCATCATGGCTCGTAATTTAATATCAAATTTATCCCGCTGTTCGCCTGACTTTTCGACGATAAAGTTTCTAAAAAAGCCCATGGGTGGGGGATTTAATAGGGCATTTTTAGCGAAAAAGTTTAGGAAGACCTTTTCTCGTTCTATTTCCGAATAGATATGTTCAGTAAGTGTCCTCGCTAGAAAAGCGTGACCGGCGACCGGCCTATAGTCAAAAAAAACCGTGGCCCTCATCAACGATTCCTGATCCGGCTGTACGATCCATGCGCTAAAATAACGTTTCCATACAGAAATGGGTTGACACCACTCCGGGTTGTTTGCCATCATCTCGCCGGGGCACTGCTGAAATCCACAAGCGAAAAGAACGTCCATCACATCGCGGGCGATCAAATGGAAATAGGTAGCAGCCTTGTCCGTAAGGTGGCTAGGAACATCCTCGTAAATAATCGCATTATCCAGATCGGTACGCAGTAGCTGCTCACCCCTTCCCTCAGAACCAAGCCCTACAAAACAGAATTTGAGCTCAGAAACCTCTCTGAAGGATTGATCATGTTTTTTCTTCGCCAAGAATATGGCCCTTTGGACAATGATGTCATTAATCTCGGTAATGATATCGGCGACGAAGTCGATGCTAATTTCATTTTCCAAATAATAGGACAATAGGCGCTCCGATTGGTCCCTAAGTTTGGCTATTTCCTTGATTTCGGTACTTCCCTGTAATGCACTGATAATCACGGCAGGGCTATTTCCCTGCGAAAGCAGTATGTCATGATCTGAGATAATACCCACCAAGCTACTCTGATCCGTTCCGTCCTCTGTGATTAGAAGGTGGTGCAGCCGGTGCTTTATCATCGTCAAGTAAATATGGGCAAAATCAGCCTCCCTATTGGTGGTCCTGACGGGGTGACTCATGATCTCATCAACCTTTGTGTCGTAGGGTTGTCCCAAGGCCAAAACCCGATTACGAAGGTCCTTATCCGTTATTATACCCCTTGGTAGGCCATCTTCATCTAGTACAATAATAGACCCTACACCTTTCGAACTCATTTTTTGAGCCGCCTTCAACACCGTCTCTCCCACTAGGCAGGTAACTACGGGAGCAGAGAAGTTCACCAGAGACTTCCCAGAAAAGATCATAAGCCCGTTGTCTTGGGCCGGCGAGTTAAAAAGCTTTCTCGCCTCCTGTGATTGGGAAAGATCCGTCCTGACTACGACCTGTCCTGAGGCAAATCCTGCTGCAAAATACAAACTCACACGGCTGTTTTGCTGCATGATATCGTCAAAGACATGTACAGGAATCGCATAGACTAGGCTATCCTCATATGCTTGGGCCGTAAGTATATAGGGACGCTTCCCTAAAAGCGCCAATACACCAAATACGTCCCCCTCGTCGCATTGCTCTCGGGTGTAAGATGTTCCGCTAACTTCTTCCGTCAGGTGGATCGCCCCTTCGCGAACAACAAAAAAATGCTTTTTGGCAGGATCCCCCTTTTCAAATAAAAACTCCCCCTTTTCATAGTAGATCAACTCTACTTCATTTGCAACCCGCTGTAGAAAATCATCGGACAAGAAATTGAAAGGGGGATATTTCTTTAAAAATTCTTTAACTCGATTGACGATGACATTGGCCATAGTTGGTGCATCAGTTTAAACCTAGGAAGGCTTGCGTCTGACCGGCGAATGTAGCCTTCCCAGGTGGTAGACTTCTTGGGATCTAAACCCTACCGGCAATAATTTTGTCAACAACCTCCGGATCCAATAACGTAGAAGTATCGCCCAAATTATCAACAGACCCCTCGGCTACTTTTCTTAATATACGGCGCATGATCTTTCCCGATCGGGTTTTTGGCAAGCCCGGCACAATTTGAATTTTATCCGGCTTGGCAATTGGTCCAATTATCTTGGTGACAGTGTCTTTTATTTCGTTTATCAGATTTTCCTCGGTACGGTTTTTCATGTCGCAGATGACGTAGGCGTAGATTCCCTGACCCTTGACCGCATGGGGATAACCCACCACCGCTGACTCGATCACCAACGGATGTTCATTAATGGCGTTTTCTACCTCGGCCGTTCCCATCCTGTGTCCTGATACATTGATGACGTCGTCAACTCTACCCAGGATACGGTAATAGCCGTCGTGGTCGCGTTTTACCCCATCACCGGTAAAGTACATTCCCTTATAAGCAGCGAAATAGGTCTGTTTGCATCGTTCATGATCGCCGTAGGTAGTTCTCAGCATGCCCGGCCATGGAAATTTCACGCATAGGTTTCCCTCTACGGAATTCCCAGTCAATTCTTTGCCATCCGGGTCCATGATGGCCAAGTGGACACCAGGAAGCGGAAGGGTGGCATAAGCCGGTTTCGTAGGGGTAATACCTGCCAGGGGTGAAACCATAATTCCTCCCGTCTCAGTCTGCCACCAGGTGTCCACAATGGGGCAGCGGGCTTTGCCAATATGGGTGTGGTACCAGTGCCACGCTTCCTCATTGATTGGTTCGCCTACCGACCCCAGGACCTTTAGTGATTCCAACGAATAGGGAGCAATGGGATCTGTACCGAATGCCTGTAGTGCCCGTATGGCTGTTGGCGCAGTGTAAAACTGATTAACCCTGTATTTGTCTACAATCTCCCAAAATCTCCCAGGGTGTGGATACGTTGGAACTCCCTCAAACATGATCGATGTAGCACCTGCAAGCAAAGGTCCATAAACGATATACGAGTGACCGGTAATCCATCCGATATCGGCAGTGCACCAATATACATCGCCGGGAGAATATTGAAAAACGTTTTCAAAACTGTACTTCGTGTACACCATGTATCCTCCGCAAGTATGTACAACGCCCTTTGGCTTTCCGGTAGAACCTGATGTATAGAGGATAAACAGCATATCTTCGGCGTCCATTTCTTCTGCCAAGTGCGCTTCAGCTCTACCTGCCATCAGTTCATGCCACCAAAAGTCCACCCCTTCTTTCATCACTACCTCCTGCTTGGTTCGCTGATATACGATGACCGATTCCACAGTGCTAGTTCTCGCAACGGCTTCATCCACCACTGCCTTCACAGGAATCTTTTTGTTTCCGCGGAAATTGCCATCTGCTGTAATGACCAACTTTGCCCCGCAATCTTCTATTCTGTCGGATAGCGCATTACTCGAAAATCCGGCAAACACTACCGAATGAACCGCTCCTACCCGCGCGCATCCTAGCATAGCGATGGCGGCTTCAGGTACCATAGGCATGTAGATGATCACCTTATCGCCCTTTTTCACTCCCTGTGCTACCAATACGTTGGCAAATTTGCAGACTTCCTTGTAAAGATCGGAGTAGGTCAGCGTCCTTCCCTCTTCCTCCGGATCATTGGGCTCCCAAATAATGGCGGGCCTATTACCAATCGTAAAAAGATGTCTTTCAAGTATGTTCTCTGTGATATTAAGTTTGGCGTTTTGAAACCAGGTCACATTTGGTCCTTCAAAATCCCATTCCAAAACCTTATCCCAGCGTTTTTTCCAATGAAATGAATCCGCAATTCTCGCCCAAAACTCCTCGGGCTGAGTAACGCTTTTTTGATACTCATGAAAATAACCACTTAGGGTATGAATCCTATCACTCATTGTTTGATCTATTTTAGGTTATACTAATTAATACTTATGTCAGCAATTTGGCAATACCGACACCTAGTTTCGAAGCTTCTCCAATTCAACTAGTGGAATTCGCTTAAAACAGCTATAAAGGTACCTTATTTATGGGAGACTTCCATACAAGCCATCAGTGGTCATGAGCGGAACCTGCACCCCTCGGAATGCGGATTTCCTGAATCATGTCCTGCACCTTTTGAGGCGGAGGAGGAGTAAATTTAGAAACTATGAAACAGGAGACGAAGTTGACCGCCATTCCTACAGACCCGAATCCTTCCGGCGATATGCCAAACCACCAGTGTTCGGATGAATTGCTTTCTGGATGAATGAATTTAAAGTAAATGATATACCCCAAGGTAATTGTCAGTCCAGCTATCATTCCGGCAATGGCACCCTCCTTATTCATACGTGTAGAAAATATCCCCATAATTATTACGGGAAAAAAGGAGGCCGCGGCCAAGCCAAAAGCAAAGGCAACTACTTCGGCAACAAAGCCTGGAGGATTTACACCGAAGTACCCGGCCACGAGAACCGCTCCTGCGGCCGATACCCGCGCAATAATCAATTCAGTCTTCTCCGTCATGGAGGGCACAAAGGTGCGGAATAGATCCCTGGATACGGAAGTGGAGATCACCAGAAGTAATCCCGCCGCAGTAGAAAGTGCCGCTGCCATTCCTCCCGCCGCAACCAGTCCTACGACCCAATTCGGCAGTTTGGCTATTTCAGGAGCCGCTAGCACCATGATATCTTTGTCTATATTGAGTTCGTTGGTTTCCGGATTCGGGGTGTAATCCACCACACCATTTGCATTTTTGTCATCGACAGCGATCAAATTAGTCTGCTGCCAGTTAGAAACCCACTGTGGCAACTGATCAACTGACTTCCCAGCCACCGTGTCTATAGCATTGTATATTCCAAAGGCCGCTACTGCTGGCGCTGTGGTGTACAAAATCGCGATAAAAACCAACGCGTATCCAGCCGAAAGACGTGCGTCCTTGACGCGTGGAACGGTAAAAAACCGAACAATCACGTGTGGCAGCCCTGCCGTTCCTACCATTAATGCCAACGTAATCGCAAAGATATCTATCATCGGCTTTCTTCCTGAAGTATACTCTGCAAAGCCCAAATCCCCCAATACACCATCCAGTTTGTCCAGTAGGTATTCGCCGCCCTCTACTGTTCCGCCTAGACCCAGCTGTGGTAGAAAGTTTCCTGTAAGCTGAATGGAAACGAAAATTGCAGGGACCATAAAGGCGAATATCAGCACACAATATTGGGCTACTTGGGTGTACGTAATGCCCTTCATACCTCCGAGTACCGCATAAAAGAACACAATCGCCATGCCGATGATTACCCCGGTATTTATATCAACTTCCAAATACCTGGAAAAAACGATTCCTACGCCGCGCATCTGTCCAGCAACATAGGTAAAGGAGATAAACAGTGCGCAAAATACAGCTACAACTTTCGCTTGGTTGGAATAGTACCTATCACCCACGAAGTCAGGTACGGTAAACTTCCCGAATTTTCTCAGGTAAGGAGCCAAAAGAAGCGCAAGCAGTACGTAACCTCCTGTCCATCCCATCAGGTAGACAGATCCGTCATACCCGCTAAATGCTATGATACCCGCCATGGAAATAAAAGAAGCTGCAGACATCCAATCCGCAGCAGTAGCCATCCCATTAGCAAGGGGAGAAACACCTCCACCAGCTGTATAAAACTCCTTGGTGGAAGATGCGCGGGTGTAGATGGCAATGCCAATATATAATGCAAAAGATAAACCTACCAAAATGTAGGTCCAGGTTAATATATCCATGGGAGAGAGGGTAAAGTGGGTCTACTTTTCATTAACATCAAATTCTTCATCTAGGCGGTTCATCTTATAAACGTAGATGAAAATCAAGATTACAAAACTAAAAATGGAGCCTTGCTGGGCAAACCAAAAGCCAAGCTTGAACCCACCCAGCCTAAAGGCGTTCAACGGCTCCACGAGTAGTATGCCAAATCCGAAGGAAACAATAAACCATATGGCTACCAGCGTCAGCACAATTTTGATATTTCTCCGCCAATAGGCTTTCATGCGTTGTTTTTTATCTTCCATCGGTACGTTAGGGGGTCTTCATTGCGTTTCTGGGCTTCATTTCCTCATTTCAAACATTGCGTCACGGGTACTTCTGGCTATTGCCTAGCCCCTGTACTAAGTTGCTTTGGGCGAATTTAGCAGTTCTATGGGAAAGAATGGAATATGTTTAAAACTAACTGCCATAAATTTGCAATGCTTATTCAAAAAACAAGTAAGCAAGAGGTTATGGCCGGCATCAAATATCGCAAAAAGTTGAAGCAGCCCTTTTACCGCTTGCCAAATTATCGCAGGTTTTTTTTGGGATCAAGCAACTGATGAGAACACATGGTCACCTGCCAGAATGAAGGTCCATTTGAGGATTTGTCTTAAAAACTGGAACGATAAACAACCAGGCCCTAATGCAAAACAACAGAAATCAGATAAGGTATTCCAGTAGAATAGCCAAGCCGGAGGCGAAGAGAATAATCAGCAGTTTGTGCAACTGAAATCTGTGCTGGGGGCTGCTTTCAAAAAAAATCGTCGTTGAAATGTGCAAGAAACCTCCTGCAACCAATCCGAACAGGATATTTACGGTGGATTGCCCTATGAAATCCTGACCATGTAGCCAGTCGGTGGAGACCATGCCAAGAGGTGATACC
Source organism: Cytophagales bacterium (assembly GCA_016124425.1). Lineage (GTDB taxonomy): Bacteria > Bacteroidota > Bacteroidia > Cytophagales > Cyclobacteriaceae > Lunatibacter. The sequence continues at coordinate 1,614 of WGNT01000075.1, read as the reverse complement.
AATGCAAACAGAAGCAGTAAACCCGCGGTCTTTACGATGCTTAGACGGGTTAAAAGCACGGTGACCAAGGCAAACGTTTCCGGCATCTTGTGGAGTATGATCCCAATTAAAAGCGTCTCGCTTCCGTGATGATGGTTTAATAACGAAGGCTGCTTCGAAAGAAGGGTACCTTCTAAAAATGCATGCAGGAAAAGACCAAACATAAGCGTCCATACACTGTTCTCAACGCCGGAGTGATGATGGATATGTCCGTGTTCAATGCCTGAAGACATAAAATTCAGCACTTGTTGGAGTAGAAACCCGAGCAAAATAAATAGGCCCATGTAATAGGCTGAATCGTGATCTGCAAAAAGTTCCGGCAACAAATGAAGGATAGTGATGGAAAAAAGATAGGCACCTGCGAAAATCAACCCCAACTTAAAGTCCTTTTCATTCCATTTCGGAATAAAAAGCGCCAATGACCCAGCGACCATGGCACTGACAAACAGGAGAAGAAAATTCCACATATCGTTGCTAAAGTTTATTTTTCCAAGCTTGGCTTGTTTTGTTCCGCGTAAGATAGGTAGGGCTCTAAACCATCGCTCACATAGGATCTGAGGACACCGTCCTCATCGTTATAGATAAGGAAGATTTCCAATCCGTTGTTTTCTTTTTGAAGTGCTATGGATTTTTCCGTACCGAGCACCATCATCGCAGTGGCGTAGGCATCCGCAGTCATGCAGTCGTCAGCAACCACAGTGGCGCTAAGCAGCCCATGGGCAACAGGATATCCGTTGTAGGGGCTGATCGTGTGGGAATATTTTTTTCCGTCAACTATGTAAAAGTTCCTGTAATTGCCGGAGGTAGCTAGGCCTTTCCCATCTAACGCTATGATGCCAAAAATCTCATTGGCCGCTCCCTCTTCATCAGGTTTGGAAATACCTACCCGCCACAGTTCCCCTTTCTCATTGCTTCCTTTTGCCGCTAATTCACCGCCTATTTCAACAAGGTAATGGCCGATGCCTTTGGAAGCGAGAAATCTTCCTACTTCATCGACGCCATAGCCTTTTGCAACTGCGCTGAAATCCAAGTACAATCCTGGAATGGCCTTCCAAACCCGATTGCTGTCGTAAAGCACTTTTTCAAATCTCACCATCTTCAGCAACTGTGGGATTGATACACTATCGGCCAATGAAGCTCCGCTTGGCCCGAAACCCCATACATTTACCAAAGGTCCGACCGTGGGATCAAAGGCCCCGTCCGTGGCTGTATATACTTCTTTGCTCTTCGCCAAGACCGGGTAGAAGTATTCTGATTGAAACACAAGCGAATCTCCACTATTAAATCTGCTGATCTCAGAGTCAGGTAAATAGGTAGAAAGCGACTGGTTAAAGTCCTTTAGCAGGGAGTCAACTTGTGGTTTGAAATCCCGCTGTTTAGGGTCTAGATAGACAATCCTGTAGGATGTACCCATCGTCTGACCGGATAGGACCATCCTAATCGACTCCCTACTGACGCTTTCGGTAGTAATTGGCTGATTTTTCCGATACAGGTAAACCACTAATACCAATAGCAGCAAAATAATACTGTAGATACTGTTTTTAAGCGCGCTTTTTTGCATAATAGAGGCGAGGG
>WGNT01000153.1 GCA_016124425.1 Cytophagales bacterium | reverse complement strand
TAGGTTGAAAAAACAGGCGATTGCCATTCCAACACCAACTCGGAACATGTTGATGAATATGGAACTGGCGCTTGCTGAAGTTAATTGCTTGCTCATTTAAGGTGCCCGTCAGTTGTTATTTTTTTGTAAATGATCCATATAGGACTTTAAGTATTTTTCATTCATCTCGTCAGAGTCACCATATTGGTTCCTAATCGCTACCAGTTTTTCGTGCATTGTCTTCCTAACAGCAGCATAAGCAGGGTCATCATAGACGTTGGTTAACTCGTTGGGATCTGTTTCTAGGTCATACAATTCCCATTCATCAATATCATAATAAAAATGGATCAACTTATACCTATCCGTAGAGACGCCATAATGTCGCTTGACCATATGGACTGAAGGATACTCATAATAGGTGTAATAGACCGCGTCTCTCCATTCATCCGTCAGACCGCCTACGAGTCTTCTAAAGGATACCCCCTGCATCTCTGGGGCTACGGCTACACCAGCATAATCGAGTAGCGTCGGAGCAAAGTCCAAATTTTGAACCAACTTGTCAATTTCAGTCCCTGGCTTTATTTCTTTGGGATACCTGATCAGCAAAGGGGTCCGGAAAGACTCCTCATACATGAACCTTTTGTCAAACCAACCGTGCTCGCCGAGGTAAAATCCTTGGTCGGACGTATATACCACGATGGTATTTTCCGCCAGCCCGTTTTCCTCAAGGTAATCAAGCACTTCCCCTACTCCGTCATCTACAGATTTGATCGTTCTCAAGTAATCTTTGATATAGCGGTTATACTTCCAGATGGCGATTTCGTCTTCCTTTTCACTATCTTGAAAATCAACACGCTCAGCCTGTGGATAGGCTTCCAAAAATGCCTGATTTTTCGGATTATAAGCTGCCCGCCATTGCGCCCGCTGTGTTTCGGTGAACCTTTCCAGTTCTTTGGTAAAACCGGTTTCATTACCCTCAGGATCTACCTCAAATTTAAAGTCATGCCCCCAGGTCGCGTGACCGTCAATTTCCATCTCCTGTGTTTTTGCAGCCGTTCCCCTACCTTGATAATTGGTTTTGTCGTCGAAGTAGGTCGCAGGAGGCGTAAACAACTGATCATCGTAAAGGGTAAGGTATTTTGGAGCAGGCTGCCAGTTTCTGTGGGGTGCCTTTTGATTGTAGATTAATAAAAACGGCTTGTCTTTGTCCCTTCCTTCTTTTAACCAATCCATGGCAAATTGGGTAGTTAGTTCGGTAACATATCCTTCAAAGCGCTGCCGTTCCCCATTAACCAAAAAATCCGGATTATAGTAATGCCCCTGTCCAGGTAGCACCATGGAATGGTCAAATCCCTGTGGCAGTCCATCTAGATGAATTTTTCCGATCATCGCCGTACTGTAGCCTGCCTTTTGCAGCATCTTTGCAAAATTGTTTTGATCCCAATCAAAAGGCTGCATATTATCTACTTTTCCGTTTAGAAAACTGTGCTTTCCTGTCAAGACAACAGCTCTGCTCGGAGCACAAATTGAATTGGTGACCGTTGCCCGCGTAAAAAGCGCACCTTCCTTTGCCAATCGGTCAATATGGGGTGTCTCATTCAGTCTGTGGCCATAGGCACTGATCGCTTGATAGGCATGGTCGTCACTCATGATAAAAATAATGTTTGGCGGAGTTTCTTGACTTGACGCTCCTTCATCGCAGGCGATGAAAAATACGGCACTAAAAAGCAATGAAAATATAATCTTCGCAAATACGTGCATCTTCATATTCTGTTTGGCGGTTTGGATTTATATATGGTTTGGTTGTCAAATTTAACTGACTTTTTGTTTACTAGTTGGGGTATTTTTACAAAAGGCAGGCATTCCTAATGAGGAGCTTGATCACCGGTTGATCGTTGGCAAGGAGGTGAAAACTCCTTCAAAGGCACGTTTTACCTCCAACACATCGGGAGTAAGCGAGGCATCTGCTATGGGGCTTTGCTCCAGCACATCATCGTCAATATCATAAAACCGCACGCCTTCCGCTGCCAATTTATCCAAAATAGGTGTATTATAGGAAGCACCTCCATAGCTTCCAAGGCATTCATATCCCATGTCATCCGCGTTGATCAAAATAATATTGGGTCTCGCTAACTGCCTTCCCGTCCCAGTCTGTGCAGCAACATGGAAACCCTCGCTGCAAAACAGAAGAAGCGAAAGCAAAATGGGGTGAAATATATTGGTCATCGATGCAAACATAAAATTGGGCAATCCTGAAGCGTCCTGCGAAAGATCGCATCTAGTCGTGGATATCTGGTAAAAATAACATAAATAAATACGCACTACCAAGTGTTTACGTTAATCTCAGAAATATCACCCAAGCCAATAGCTGACATAATCCTTAGCCTGCCCAAAGTTTGTGCCCTTCTGCAGACAGCGATTTCAACGCCTTACCGATTCGGTGTGGTAAAAATTATCCTATATTTGCCCTTCCCCAATAAAATCCCATACATGCTCAAGATTGCCCTAAGTGCCTACATCCTTTGCCTTTTTACCGCATTAGCGGGTTTCTCACAAGAAAAAAAAACCGATTGGGACGTCTCTGATCCTACTGGCGACTGGAATTTCAAAACGGTAACCTTCACTACAGAGGAGGGAACGTGGATAAATTTGGATGTAAGCCCTGATGGAAAAATGATCGCCTTTGACCTGATGGGGGACATCTATACGATGCCAATCTCCGGTGGAAAAGCTATACCGATCCGAACTGGCCTGCCCTTTGAAATTCAGCCCCGCTTTAGCCCTGATGGAAATTGGATCTCCTTTACCTCCGATGCAGGCGGCGGAGACAATGTATGGGTAATGAAGTCAGACGGTTCGGACGCCCGACAGATTACGAAGGAAACCTTTAGGCTATTGAATAATGCCACGTGGATGCCTGACGGCAACTACCTGATTGCCCGTAAGCATTTTACCTCCGGGCGATCCCTCGGTGCTGGGGAAATGTGGCAGTACCATATTAGTGGCGGATCGGGACTTCAGCTTACCAAGCGTAAAAATGATCAGCAGGATGTTAACGAACCTACTGTTTCCCCCGACGGAAAATACCTCTATTATAGCGAAGATGTCGCTCCGGGCGGGAGCTTTGAATACAACCGAGATCCGAACAACCAAATTTACGTGATCAAACGGTATGATTTTGAAAATGGAGAAACAACCGTCATGACAGGAGGACCTGGCGGTGCGGCGCGACCCCAGATTTCTCCTGATGGGAAAAAATTAGCCTTTGTAAAACGTGTGCGCACCAAAACCGTGCTTTACATCCATGACCTTGAGACGGGCGAGGAGTGGCCGGTTTATGATGGACTTAATAAAGACCAACAGACAGCCTGGGCCATATTCGGGGTTTACCCCGGGTTTGCGTGGATGCCGGATAATGAACAGCTCGTCATCTGGGCTGGGGGTAAGCTCCAGCGCATCAACACCAAAAATCTTGAAGTCGCTACGATTCCTTTTAGCGTTGACGTAGCGATGCAGGTCGCTGACCGGGTTTATAGTAAGCATCCCATCGCACGGGATAATTTTGAGGTAAAGATGGTAAAAAACGCTGTCACCTCCCCCGATGGAAAAACGTTAGCCTTCACCGCATTGGGATACATTTGGATCAAAAGTTTACCAAATGGAAAACCAAAACGGCTGACCAACGGAAGCGATTTTGAGTCCGAGCCGGCCTTTGCTCCGGACGGGAAAAAAATGCTCTTTGTGACCTGGAACGACTTGGAAAAGGGAGCTATCCATGAAATCACGCTTGCTAACGGCATTATCAAAACCCTCACCGCTGAAAAGGGAATTTTCAGAATGCCCACCTATTCTCCAGACGGGAATTCAATTGCGTATCGCAAAGAACCCGGCAACCTGGATCAAGGTAGGACCTTTTCCAAAAATCCTGGCATATACCTTCTGGCAGCTGATGGAGGGGAACCAAAATTCGTCACCAATGCGGGAAGCAACCCTCAGTTTACGCAAGATGGCAAACGGTTATTTTTTCAGACCGGAGGTACCTTTTTTGGCAATATAACGAAAGAACTAAAGAGTGTGGACCTAAACGGATTTGATGAACGCACACACATTAAATCCAGTTATGGGAACCGCCTAGTACCCAGTCCGGATAACAAATGGGTGGCATTTATTCATTTACACAAAGCGTATGTGGCGCCAATGGTCCTTAATGGCCAAGCAGTAGACTTGGATGACAAAACGACCGCTGTTCCTGTATCGCAATTGACAAAGGATGCCGGCATCAATCTACATTGGTCGGCCGATAGCAAGCAGGTATTTTGGACGATGGGAGACCGGTATTATTCGAATAAAATCGAGGAGAGCTTCGAATTTCTTGGCGGAGAGAAGCGATCAGAAGATAGCGACCCCGATCCGGGAATTCCCGTGCAGTTGACCGCCAAGGTCGACAAGCCAAAAGGCATGATCGCACTAGTGGATGCCCGAATCATTACGATGGAGGGTGATGAAGTGATTGAAAACGGAACCATCCTAATTGAAGGGAATGAAATAAAGGAAATAGGCCCTACTTCCGCTATCAAGGTGCCCGCGTCTGCGAAAACTTACGACATGAAAGGGAAAACGATTCTTCCCGGTATGGTAGATGCCCATGCGCATATAGGAGCATTTCGCGAGGGCCTGACGGTACAGCGAAGTTGGCAACTCTATGCTAATCTTGCCTTCGGTGTGACCACGGCACATGATCCATCAGCTAATACGGAAACGGTGTTCACGCTATCGGAAATGGTAAAAAGTGGTGCCATCGTAGGTCCTAGGGTCTTTAGTACCGGGTTTATTTTGTATGGCGCAGACGGTGATTTTAAAGCAGTAATCAATTCCTTGGACGATGCCAGATCTTCCGTTAGGCGTACAAAGGCCTTTGGTGCCATCGCTGTCAAATCCTATAACCAACCCCGAAGGGATCAGCGGCAGCAAGTCTTGCAGGCAGCTAGAGAACTGGGTGTCAACGTAGTTCCTGAAGGAGGATCAACTTTTTTTCATAACATGACCATGGTTATTGACGGGCATACAGGAATTGAGCATAATATACCGATTGCCCCGGTGTATAAGGATGTACTGGAGCTTTGGCGTCAAACTGAGGTAGGCTATACCCCTACCCTAATCGTAAACTATGGCGGATTAAATGCCGAATACTACTGGTACCAAAAAACCAATGTGTGGGAAAACGAAAAACTGTTGCAATTTACTCCCCGTGGTACGGTGGATGCGCGATCAAGGCACCGTACCATGGTCCCCGACGAGGAGTATGAAAACAGCCATATCCTGACATCCAAGGCGGTCAACAAGTTGGCAGAAGCAGGCGTCAAAGTCAATCTTGGTGCCCACGGACAATTACAAGGTTTGGGAGCTCACTGGGAACTGTGGAGTCTAGTACAAGGCGGTATGAACAACCATGAAGCGTTGAAAGCGGCAACCATCAACCCCGCCCAATATATTGGCGTCGGCGATGATATCGGTTCCTTAAAGGCCGGAAAACTAGCGGATCTAATTATCTTAGATAAAAACCCCCTGGAAGATATCCGGAATAGTGAGTCCATTACCCATACCATGATAAACGGTAGGCTTTATGATACCTCCACCATGCACGAGATCGGCAACGAACCAAAGGAACGGGGAGCCTTTTATTGGGAAAACGGCCTTTTTCACGAGGCTTTTCCTTGGCATGAAAGCATTCGCGGCTTCACCCATAGCGGTTGTGGCTGTGGATTGCAGTAGGAACTAATTAAAACTATTTCGAAAATGAACAACACATCTTTGCCGCTGACGTGGGAGGAATTTGAACGGGTAGAAATGCGGGTAGGAACTATACTGGAGGCGGAAGTTTTTGAGGCAGCGCGAAGGCCTGCTTACAAACTGCTGATTGATTTTGGTCCATTAGGAGTGAAAAAATCTTCCGCCCAGATTACGGACCTCTATCAACCTGAAGACTTAATTGGCAGGCAGGTTATCGGCGTGGTCAATTTTCCTCCCAAACAAATCGCCACGATGAAAAGTGAATGCCTTATACTCGGAGCTATAGGGGAAAGTAAGGCCGTGACACTACTTTCTCCGGAGAGAGACGTGGAAAATGGAAGTAGGATTGGATGATACCGAATAAGCGAAATTCATGTCGACCATCCAACTTTTTTCCTCCAACCATCATATTGCAGTTTCCTTCGCTCAAAATCAACTGGAAACGAATGATTCTCCTTTTGCGCCTGAATTCGCATCAAGATAGTTTGTTCATCCAAGCTGTTGAGCCCTAATGCTTTTCGTCTTGAATTCACTTCATCAAGATCATCATATCGGTTTGGACTTAGATTACCGTCTTCGTCCCAGTCAAATTGGGTACCATATTGCTGCGGCTGACTGCTCAAAACAGCAATTCGGTCAGTCAGGTAAGCAAGGTGTATCGGGTTTGATTTATTTTCCGAAACCGCTGCTTCCAGTAGCGTCCTGCATTTAATCATAAACTCAGGTCTGCTAATGGCATGTTGGATAAGCATCCATGCCGCCTCACTTGCTTCTTCACCTACCTTTTCGATCGTAGGATAGCCTATCCGATCGATTAACTGACTCAAGATCTCGGCATGCCTTAGATGCAGCTGTTCCATCTCCGGGTGGTATCCCTCAAACAACTGGCCGGACTGAACGAGCTTTTCTCTAAGTGCCAAATCAGCGTCTTTCATAGCACTAATACGTTTGGCAATTTTCGGATAAATCATGTTTTTCAAAAAGACATCACCCATTAATACCTTACAAACGGCCTATTCCTACAAGTAGTTTAACAGAAAAAACACTTCTTGTGTACCCGGCAAAAGACCACAACTCAGCGCCCCATCGCCGCTACCAATCCTGGTAAAGTTTGGCATTGTAGGAATTCAACATCCCAATGATCGCTAAACGTCAGGTTAATTTATTCCCCTTCGCGAAGAATTTACAGCACTTTCAATCAATTTTACCAAACTCGGCTGTTTTGGCTGCAAATATGCTATTTTTAACGTCAACATAGCTAGACACATGCAAAGACAAATAGAAATCGAAGCGCTATTAACGCGGTTTTCAGGTATTAATGTTGCCGGACTGGATTTTTTGGTGGAGCTGGCGTTGGATTTAAGCTGGTACTGGGATCATTCAGCCGATGAAATTTGGCAAAAATTAGATATCGACCTGTGGGAGGAAACACATAACCCGTGGGTGGTCTTAAAAACAGTGTCCTTTGATGTCCTTAAGGCCTTTCTTTCAGATCAGGACATCTTACACAAAATTTCCTATCTGAAGGAAAAAAGGCGCCCTGAAGAAGGAAAGAGGTGGTTTCACGAAAATTACACAGGGGAGCAATTGACTCAAGTTGCCTATTTTAGCATGGAATTTATGCTAAGCGAGGCCCTACCGATATACTCAGGGGGACTGGGAAATGTAGCCGGAGATCAGCTTAAAGCCGCCAACGATCTGGGTATTCCTGTAGTTGGCGTGGGTTTATTGTATCAGCGGGGCTACTTCCGGCAGCTTATCGGCAGGAACGGAGAGCAGCGGGAAATTTACATTCACAATGACCCGGGACAACTACCCATTGTCCCACTTCGCCTGAAAAATGGCGAGTGGTTGCGCCTAAAAATCGAGTTTTCAGGGCATACGATCTGGATACGGTGTTGGGAGGTACAGGTCGGTCAGGTTCGTCTGGTTCTTCTCGACAGCAACGATGTAGCCAATTTTCCTGCCCACAGAGGGATAACGAGCGAATTATATGGCGGTGGGAGTGAGTTGCGGCTACAGCAGGAGATTATCTTGGGAATAGGCGGGTGGCGATTATTGGAAGAACTGGACATCGTACCGCAGGTATGTCATCTGAATGAGGGCCACTCTGCCTTTGTGCTATTTGAGCGCGCACGTTATGTCATGCAGCGCACGGGTCAGCCGTTTGCAGCTGCCTTGGCAATAAGCAGAGCAGGGAATTTGTTTACTACCCATACCGCGGTTCCTGCCGGTTTTGACCACTTTTCACCCCAACTAATAGAACAGTATTTGGGCAGGTATGCAGATAAAGAATTGGGAATATCTTTACAGGAACTGCTTGGCCTTGGGCGCTTAAATCCACAGGATTCAGCAGAGCCCTTCAACATGGCTTACCTGGCAATTAAGGGTTCAGGTGCAGTGAACGGCGTAAGTAAACTGCATGGGCAGGTGAGCCGGGAATTGTTTCAGCCGCTTTTTCCACGGTGGCCAAGAGCCTCCGTTCCAATCAGCCACGTCACTAACGGCGTACACATGCGTAGCTGGGATTCCGAAGCAGCGGATGCATTGTGGACAAAATATTGCGGAAAATCCCGCTGGATGGGAGAAACAGATCAGCTGGACGAAAAGATTCATGCCGCTACAGATGAAGAACTATGGGCCATGCGGGCCGCATCACGAAACGAATTTGTAGCATTTGTACGAAAAAGAATGCAACAAAACCTAGCCGCCTCCGGGGCATCTTACGACGAAATCGCCCATTCCTACCAGCTTTTTGATCCCTATACCCTAACCATTGGCTTTGCCCGGCGGTTTGCCTCATACAAACGGCCTACGCTGTTACTTCAAAACAGGGAAAGGTTACGCCGCATTTTGAGCAACTCGGCACGGCCCGTTCAACTTGTTATTGCAGGTAAAGCCCACCCTAGCGATCCGGAAGGACACGCAATGATTAAGGAATGGGTGGCTTTTAGCAGAGAAGAAGATGTTAGGTCTAGGGTGGTTTTTTTACCCGACTATGACATGTACGTGGCAAGTCGGCTGGTACAGGGGGTAGATGTCTGGATGAACCATCCCCGGCGGCCTTGGGAAGCGTCCGGTACAAGTGGGATGAAGGTATTGGTCAACGGAGGCCTTAACCTTTCGGAGTTAGATGGTTGGTGGGATGAAGCCTATCAGGATGGCCTAGGATGGGCCCTAGGGGACCGCCAATCGCATGAGAATGATCCAAATTGGGATGGTATAGAGGCCGAGAGACTGTACGATTTACTTGAAAACGAGATCATTCCCGAATTTTACAACAGGGACACCTCCGGAATACCAAGAGGATGGACCGCCAAAATCCGGAAAAGTATGTCCCTCCTGACACCCCGATATTCTACCAACAGAACCTTAATAGAATATGTGGAAAAGTACTACCTTCCCGCAGCTGCAGCCGTGAAAAGCCGTATGGATGCATTTGGTGAAGCGGGATCGGAAATCATGCAATGGAAGCGGGTGTTGCATAATAACTGGCAAAAAATCACCTTTGGGGAGCTTATTATAGAGAAAGAAGCCAACGGCATCACATTTAAGGTTGGCATCGACCTGTGCGGGATCATGCCGGAACAGGTTATTGTGGAATTGTATGCCGACGGAATTGGGGATTCAGAACCGACTCAAATAAATATGGAACGCGAATCATTCGAGACGGGAGGCAAGGAAGTAATGTATGCTACTCAGGTTGACACTTCCCGTGATCAAAACGATTACACAATCCGCATTAAACCGTATTACGAAGGTGTGTCTGTTCCCTTAGAAGAAAACCTGATTCGTTGGCATAGATAAGAAAGTTTGGTTGCGGTTGGGCAATAAATTTGCAGTTTGCATGTGGCTGTTAAGATGGTTTAAGTTGTTTTGTTCTGTCCTAAAGGTATATTGGCTTCATATAGTAAGTTAATTATTACAAAACATCATCCTTTGTAGCTAATGAAAAACTATTCAATAGGGTTTACCTTGCCCCGGCAGGTAAATGCGTCAGTAGATACCTCAGCATATGAAGTCTCATATGCAAGGGAGTACCTTTACCCTCGCTCAGACCATGATCACGATTGGGGTAGGCCATGTAATCAAAGGGTTTGCCTAGCTCAATCAGGCGATCGACCAATCCTTCGGTAATCTCAAGGTGGGTGTTGGTCTCCCCTGTTCCATGGATGATTAGCAGGTCCCCTATTAATCCCTCCGCAAAGTTAATGGGAGCCGACTTGCTATATCCTTCTGGATTGACTTCGGGGGTTTTCATATATATCTCCTGAAACCAGGCATTGTAAAGGTGTGGTTGCGGTTTAGGAGCAACAGCTATTCCCACCTTATATAAATCCGGTTTACGGAACATAGCATTTAACGTATTAGAGCCACCACCACTCCATCCCCAAATCCCCACGCGGTCGAGGTCAACAAAGGAATAGGTCCTTCCCAGTTCTTGTATACCAGCCGCCTGCTCCTCTGTAGACAGAGGTCCCAAACTCCCCGCTATTGCGCGGCGCCAAGCCGCCCCTTTGGGACATGGCGTGCCCCGGTTGTCAATCGAAACCACCAGGTAGCCAAGATCTGCAATAACACGGTGGAAATCAGCCATGGCATGCCCCCAAGAATCCATTACCGTTTGCCCGTGAGGTTCGCCATAAACATAGACAAATACCGGATATTTCCTTGACGGATCAAAATCTACGGGCTTGATCATCCATGCATCCATGACAACGCCGTCGCCAATAGCTACGCTGATAAATTCCTTTGGCTGGGCATTCATCGTTTTAATTTTTCCATGCAGTTCACGATTCGCCTCAAGCACTCGCACAACTTTATGATCCGATAAATTTACAAGCGCAGTTACTGGAGGGGTATTTGCAGTCGAATAGGTGTGAAAGGCCCATTTGCCATCCGGAGAGATAATATAATTGTGCGTCCCCGGCTGATCCATAGGGGTTATCTGTTCCGCTTTTCCTTTTCCGTCCAGCCGCACGCGGTACAAATACTTTTGGGTACCGTTATTAGGAGATGCATAGTAGTAAAACCATCCGCTTTTTTCATCCACACCCACGCGTCCAATTACGTCGTAATCACCGGGCGTTAGCAGTACCTCTTTCTTTCCTTCACGGGAGCATAAATAGGCATGTCTCCAGCCGTCTTTTTCAGTCAGAACAATAAAACTACGGTAGTTTTGCACCCAATCCACTCCCCCGTTAGTTCCATAACTTGCCACAACCCATGCCGGATCAGATTCCTGGTAAATGCTGGTAATCCTGCCATTGTTCACATTGGCAATCAAAAACTGCCTTTCGTCCCGAAAACGACTTCTCTTTTCTACCAGTATCTCTTCCGAATTCCCTGCCCAGCCAACTTCTCCCAAATAATACCCTTCTTTCGGAATAGGTATTGAAAGCCATCTCGTCTCTTTTCCCGCAACATCCATAACACCCACCTTCAATTTAGAAATAGCTCCGCCTACTCGGGCGAATCGCTGTTCCTTTACTTTCGGATAAGAGGGATCCCCTGGAATAAGCGAAGATCGTATGCTGACTTCCGAGGCATCTGACTGCACAAAAGCAATACTATTTCCATCCGGACTCCAAACCGCCCTTGTATTAAATATGGCTTCAGAATCGGCATCAAAAGTAAGCTGTGTTATTTCTTTCGTTGGCAGGTTTGTGATAAACAAATCCCCCTTGTCTGTATAAAGAATTTGCTTACCATCAGGAGAAATACTGCTATTTGTACCTGCTACAACCTTTTCAAGCCTACCTGTTTTTCGCTCTAACATCCAATAATCTGGCTTACTGTTTTCTATATCCTTACCGGAAATTTGAACCAGAATTTCGTCCCCGTCCGAAGGCAAAACGTAATTTTCTATGATAAAACGTATTGTATACCCTTGTCCATCAAACTTGTCTTTCGATAGCAATACTGAACGTTGGCCGCTGTACACATCATAGCTGACAAGCTCCTGTGCATCTTGACCTGGTAAATTCTCAAGATCAAGATACCCCGAACCATCAGGAAGCCATCTCCCATTAAATGAATTTGCCGAAAATATATTTTCTTCATAAATTTCCTTCAGCCTTATTTTCGTGCTCTCCGGAACAACAGCACTGCTATAGGATTGGGATGAATTTGACTGGGAATAGGCACAGTTTAATACCATTAGCTCCTGATACATGAACAGTGCAATAACCAATGTCAGCGTTTTAATTTTGCATATCACAGTATCTATTATCATTTCAAAAGCATGTCAAATAAACAAAATGCGCTATAACTATCGCTCCGAATTTCGAATCAGCTCAATCGCCTGCTCTGCGGCATTTTTCAATGTATTACGGGGTGATCTGACTTTTGACGCTTCGGTGAGAAATTTCAGTTGCGATTGATTGCCATTTTCTCCTATGGCTATCAGGGCCTGCGCCTTTACCAAGTAGCTTTCATCGGTTTCGTATATACGCCTGAACTCACCTAACATGGCAGGGTCACTTAGTTGTCCCAAGGCGTTGACAGCTGCTGCCCGGACCTTTGAGTTGCGGTCGCTGCCGGCCTCTAGAAGAACTGCTTTACTACTGTTTCGATGGAATTCAGACAGTAGCTGCACCGCTGCCTCCCTGACGGCCCAAAATTCGTCTTGCTTGGCGAGTTCCGTCCATTTCTGTATCGTTTTTGGTGAATCTTGAAAGGCCTTCAGCTGGTCAACAGCCCATAACCTGCCGGTCATATCGTCGTTTTCTACCTGAAAAAGCAACTCTTCCTCGGATTGAAGATAGGTCAATTCCTTAAGTAGGTGGTTGCCTTCGTCAAAGCGCACCAGCAGGGGCTCTGCATCGAGTTTGAATTCAAATTTTTCCATAGCGTCATTTAGCCAAACCTTTTCAACCCGTTGCGCTCCGTTGTGGTAAAATCCGATATTGACTGGAATCCGGTAGATGGGTACATTCTCCCACTTATCCTGAGTCTGTTTGATTTCTAGGACAAGGGTCTTGGTTGCTTCATTCCAGCTTTTACTCACTTCAAACACGGCATGGCCCGGATGATACAAAAACTGTTCAAAAAACCAATCCAGATTCATACCACTGACATCTTTGGCACACTGCATGAAATCCTGGGTGCTTACGGCCTGAAATTCAAACCGGTGCAGAAATTCGCTGATCACTCTGAAAAATGTTTCGTCCCCTAGGACAAAACGAAGCATGTGTAAAACCGCCGCGCCTTTGGGATACGCATGGCTGTCAAAGTTCTGCCCGGGATTTTCGTATCGGGTAAAGACGATAGGCCGCATATACCTGGTATGTGCTTCCCGCAGGTACGCGCGCTGCTTTCTCAGCAGGTCAAATGCCGCTTCATCCTCACCCCAGTCAAATCGCTTGTACAGATAATCGGAATACGTGGCAAAACTTTCATTCATCCAGCTATGCTCCCAGCTTCTGAGGGTAATAAGGTCGCCCCACCACTGATGTGCAATCTCGTGGGCAAGGATTCCTTCGAAAGAGAAGTCGATTTCTTCCTGTCTAGTGGTCACCGCTCCCTCTCCCAGCAGGGAGGCCGATGTAGCCTCGGCCCCTCCGCCCTGATGGGCAGAAATCACCTGATCATATTTTTCCCAGGGATATGCATAGCCATAGAGCCTGGTAAAAAAATCGATCATATAGGGCGTCTTTGCAAATGACCTTTTGGCATCCTGCTCGTGGCGGGGATATACCCAGTAGTTGACTGGCAAAGCGCCAAGAGAGTCTTCGATGACCGTATAATCGGCAATACTCAGGTTGATAAGGTAGGTGGAGTGTGGCTTGTTTTGTTTCCAATGGTAGGTGTGCTTTCCCGCTTCCGGGCCTTTGGCAATGCCCAGAAGCTCTCCATTGGATAGCACTTTGTAGTTGCTATCCACGGTCACAATCATTTCCTGCGTTACTTTGTCGTGGGGATAGTCGTAGCAGGGAATCCACTGCCTGGCTTTATTGGGCCAGCAATCGGAAGAAACCTGAAATGGATTGGTTTCCGTCTGATCGATAAACTTCAGGCCGGCAACCTGTTCTGCAAGTACGTATTTGACGGTAAAGGTAAGGGTGTCGCTGTGTGAATAGGAACGCGGAAGATTAATATGTAGCTTTTCCTTGGCCTGCTTGAAAGAAAGCGGAAACCCCTTGCTGTCGAGCACGTCGCTAACCCTCAGGGATACCGCATCCAACGTCACGGTTTTCAGGTCACTTCTAAGTGGTGTCAGGGTGATGGTGTTCTGTCCCGTCAATTGTTTTGCGGAAATATCGACATCCAGTTTTATCTTGTAATGAAGGGCGTCGAAATCCCTGTCCGGCTCGAACGTGGCTGGCCTTTGGTATACATCAATCTGTTGGGCATACAGTCCTATATGAGCAAGCAATAGCCATAGAAAACCAAAAAGATACTTCATCGTTTCTTCAACTTAATTTAGAATACTTTTTAATTATCCTTCATAAATGCCTCTATCTCGGCTACTGTACGGGGCAGCCCTATTGAAAGGATTTCGCAGCCGTCTTCGGTGATTACGACGGTGTCTTCGATCCGTATGCCAGTTACCTCGTCGGCCTTGCCCATGATGTCACAGGCAAAGACAAATCCGGGCTGAAGGGGTTCTCCCCGATCGAAATTAAGCAACCGGTCGTGCACGGCCATGCCGATGCTGTGGTTGTATCCGCCGTCCCGGGTCCACAACTTGAACCGTGGTTCAGTACTGTCAAACCCCATTTTTTCCAACTCCTCTTTCACCGCGTTGCCTATCTCTGTCAATGAAATCCCAGGGCGGTACATGCTTTGGCATATCTGCCGCACATGCATTCCCAGTTCGTAGATCTCCCGCTGTGTTTCGGTAAACTTCCCACTCGCCGGAAAGGTCGTTGACACATCGGAGGCATAGTTGGCTATATTGGACCCCCCATCCAGGATGATGAAGTCTTTTTCTCCCAATATGCGGTCGTACTGCATGTAATGGCCATAGGCGTGGTTTTTATCCGACATGATAATGGTCCCAAATGCTAATCCTTTAGCCCCACCGGACATGCAAACCTGCTGGAAAAGCGCTGCCAATTCAACCTCCGGCACACCGGGTCTAGTTGCTTTCATAACGGCTTTGTGTGCCTCTACGGAAAGCTGTGATGCCTGACGGATCACATCGATTTCAGCCTTTGATTTAATTTTTCTCAGTTCCCAGATAAAAGGAGTGCAATTCTCTACTCGATTGTCAGGAAATCGTTGGTTTAAAACCGCTACGAATTGCATTTCACGGGTTAGTCTGCCATCCCATTCATTGTCAGTTACGGTGCGTTTGAATTTGTTGAATTTCTCCATGGAGTTTTCGCCGATATACTCCTCCGGGCTGAATGGCGTATAAACTACCGTGCTTTTTGTAAGTCTGTTTTTTAGCGTTACGGAAAAATCCTCGTAGGGAAGATACTGCTCAATTCCCGTGATTTTTACGGGGTCTCTGACAAGGTCCAATGAAATATTTTCTCCGTCAGCATGGGCCTCATCGATGGTGAAAAATAGCGTGCTTTCCCTTTTTTCACCATCCACAATAAGAATCGCATCGGGGATTTTTACCCCTGCAAAATACATCGTGTTGTTGTATTGGGTAAAAGGTGAATCGCCCATAGGCTCAGATGCACCACGGATGATGGCAATTCCGTCGGGAATCTTATCCATAAGTTTCTCCCTGCGAGAGGCGTATTCATCCTTTTCAAAGGTTAACTGTGCCTTTAATTCACCTAGCGAGAGGCAAAGGAATAGTGGAAGAAGTAAAGCAAATTTCATCATGCCTAGCGATTAATTGTTTTGGTTTTATCAAAAGAAAAGTAAAAGCAATTTTAACCTATTTTATTAGTTGTTTAAACCGAAGCCTAGTTGCAATAATTTCTTAAATTTAACAGGTTTGTGTTGGTTTATTCTACAGCATCTTAGCCGAAAAATATGATATGTTAGCAATGACGGGGTTCATTTCCGGAATATACAATGGGTTTCACACCCCCTATGGCTGGGTGTAGTTTTCCTTCCCTACAGCCCGGCCCAAGCCTAAAACAGTCCTAAGGACTGTAATTTGTTAACGAATGTTTGGTCAGCATGCCTTTTCAAGTCTAAAGCAGACGGAGTTCGAAATTGCGAACTTTTGTTTACTAAGACGTTATTTAGCAAGCCATTACAAATGGCATTGAAGGGATTTCGACTGGAAAAGACTTTAGGAATAGTAGGGTGTAGAGGATTCTACACCCAGGTGGGAGCTGGGCAAGGCTTTGCTGGTCGGCTAATCCTTTTGTTCCATAGCAAGTAACCAATTAATTGAACATTTCGTAACTTTAACAAATGGAAAATCAACTACTGAATAGAATCACAGTTAATCCCGAAATTTGCCATGGGAAACCTACCGTTAGGAATAAACGATACACAGTAGATTTAATTCTTGACCTGTTATCAGCCGGAACAACCCATGCTGAAATATTAGCGGATTATCCTAAGCTGGAAGAAGAAGATATCCTAGCTTGTTTAGCCTATGCGAGGAAAATATCTAACTATTCAAGCTACACGAAGATTTCAGGATGAAGCTGATTGTGGATGCCCAACTTCCATAACGAAGGTTTAATCGAGCATGGATAAAATGAAACGAAAAGGTATAAGTGTCCCCGCCATATATTCCTCTTACTGAGAGTGCCCTTCACCACTCCCCCAGCTGGGGGTAGTTTTCCTTCCCTAAAGCCCGGTCCAAGGCTAAAACAATCCTAAGGACTGATATTTGTTAACGAATGTTTGGTCAGCATGCCTTTTGAAGTCTAAGGCAGACGGAGTTCGAAATTTCGAACTTTTGTTTGCTAAGACGTTATTTAGCAAGCAAATGCAAATGGCCTAAAAAGGATTGCGTCTTTAATAGGAGGTTAGGAATATTAGGGCGTAGCCCTGATATCTTAGTAGAATAGAATTTAATTCGGAAATCCGAGGGGCGTAGCCCTGAAATCTTTGTACTGCGAAAATGTAAAAACAAATAGCAAAAGCGTTGGTACTGAATCTTGTAGAACGAAATTAGTGTCAAAAAAAGGAGCTCAGCCCTGACATCGTACCGTAGCAAATACAATATGCGCAACTATACGTCCAATCCGTTTTCTCTGTCCAAGGAGGATTGGGAAACTTGAGTAGTGAAGGTTTTGATGCCAAATTATTATCTTGACCGCAGGACGGGAAAGATTTCAGGGCTAACGCCCCTCGTTTTCGCCGACCAGTGCTTCTTCTACTAAGATTACAGGGCTACGCCCCTAGGTTTAGTCACAAAAACTTAATAAAAGGATTTTTATTAAAGTTACGCAAAACAAGTTCTATTGAGCAGGCAGAACTGTAGTTGCTACCAAGACAGTATTTTGCCCTTATCACTGGAATAGAAATGTTGAATCCTATTTTCTGTTTGGGAAATTAATGGGTGAATCAATGATTTATGTTTTTAAAGATGTTAAAATTGTCCCAAAAACTACAATTTCGGCGGTTGGCGAGCCTACATCAATACTTAGCCGCTTCACCTTGCTTGGGGATGGATTGTTGAATAAACTCCCGGAGATCATTGGTAGAGGTTACCAAATCTTCCTCCCTCACATACATCATGTGTCCACTTTCATACACTTCAAAATGTAAACGGTCTTTCATTTTACCGCTCGGATCAAGCTTCCACATGCCATTCTTTTGTCTAAAATAATTGACCAACATATCGTAATATCCGGCTTGAAATAATACTTGAAGATGGGGGTTCTGCATCATCGCATTACGCAATTTCTCCCCGGTACCATCCGTAAATCTATCCCATGGCCAGGGAAATACGGGACCGGAAACAAGGTATTGCAGGTCTGTTTTAAAATTTAAATCATCTCGAAGATACGCATTTATTGCCGGAGTGAAGGCATTATCCCAAGCAGCTGCCTCCGGTGGAGTACTTCCGGTAAAGGTATCGCCCCCATCCATTTTATCTATACCTTTGTACCGTGCATCCGAAAGACCGACGAAATATCCTTCATCCCTTAGCAACTCTTTTCTGAAAGCACTATTGGGGACTGTCAGATTGTGGTCCAATATGAATTCCTTTTTGAGACCTGTGTACCGGGCTAATTTTTCCGCAACTTCTTGTTTTTGATCTTCACCAATAAATCCACCTCTTTCCACTGCCGGTAAATATTCCTCAATGGCGTAGGTTTCAACTTCTGAGAGAACTTCCGTAAGATTTTTTTGCTGTAAATCTTCAGGTAGCTTTTTATGATACCAGGCTACCGCAGCGTAGTTAGGTAATTGTAGCACTTCATTGCTTGCGATAGGTAGTTCCATTTTAGTCCCGGAAACAATAACTACTCCGTTGAGGTAAATCCCATGGTGGTCTTGCAGTTCAGCAGATAAGCCGGCTACGCGGGTTGCCGCATAACTCTCCCCAATTAGATACTTTGGTGATCTCCAACGTCCTTGCCGTGACAGGAAATTGTCAATCCAGTCAGCCAGGTAGGTAATGTCTTGATACACCCCAAAAAAATCTTCACGCTTGCCGTCATTCAGTATCCGCGAAAAACCCGTATTAACTGGATCAATATACACGATGTCTGCCACATCTATAATGGAATGTGGATTATCGACGACACCATAGGGTTGTATGGGATATCCCTCATCACTTATTTCCAGCCGTTTCGGACTTGTATACCCCAAATGCATCCATAACGATGCAGCTCCTGGCCCTCCGTTGAATGAGAATGCAATGGGTCGATTTTCAACCTGATCGACATCCTGTCGTTTGTAATAGGTATAAAACAGCGCTGCATCAGCTTCTCCATCTTCACCGTATACCGGCTGCGTACCTACCGTAACTTGATAGGGTATTCGTTTCCCGTTAACTGTTACTTCATTGGAAGAGACAAGAGAAGTGTCGGCCGGTAATTTAATCTTTTGGGCATGTACCGCAGTAACGCAACCGATTAATAAAAGTAAATGGAAGATTGTTTGATAGCGGAATTTACTGGTTTTGCTACACATAATCACGTATTTAGTTAGGGTTAAATTTTTTACAAAGTTTCCTGAGCTACCGTAAATTCTTGCCCAAAAGCATCAAGAATGCGGACTAATGACTATAATGTTTTTGAAAATCTGCTAACCAATACCACCTATTGATGCAAAAACAGCGAGATAACGCCTATGAACCAACTATTTCTAATTGTAGCATTAGCAAGTATCCTTGAAGAATTTTTATTCAAGCAACTTCCAATCTCGTTTTCGCATTAAATGCACCGGCCTTATTCTAACGAACGTATACCGTGACTCGTCCCTCGTATAAACTAAATCCATTGAGATTCCTCCCTTTAGAATTTAGCTAAGCCCAACTTTGAATCAACCACGTTTAATTCAACTACTTTATCCGCTTAGGATGCTCTTCCGTTACCAATACCGGATACCTGCTTTTTATCATCGCCTGTTCCTCAAGGTATAGTTCTTCTATTTCCATGGGTACATCCTGCGGCCTAGTCCCCTTTTGGTTTAGTCGGTTCATCAGGCTCCAGTTACGGATAGGTTTCCCCGGTTCAGGATCGGCAGGCTCCTGGGCCTTCAAGTCATAGCGGGTGAAATCAATCACTTTCTCCGGCGTTTGCGCGATCCAATCTCTAAGGGTCGCCATCCTAAAATCTTTGTTCATAAACCAGCGGATCTCCAACTCCGGTTCTGACCCGCAGATGCCGGACCCCCGATGAATAAAGCGGTAATTGATTGCATCGTTGTTTTTAAAATGCGTTCGCCAAAGCATGCCAGACTCGCCGTGCGTGATGGCTTTGGCGTCCGGCCAACGCCTGCGTATCTCACTGAGCCAGATTTCCAGCCCTTCCATGCCGTTGCGATCCTTGTAGCCGGGCCATAGCTGCCGTGCTTCGACAAGGCTAAGCTCCCAAATCGAGGTCACCCATGCAAATCCGTTCAGGTCAAATCCTTTATCAAAGTGGGTGGAAGTTGTGGCAAGCATTTGCCTTACGCCCGGTTCAGTGCCCAGTCGGATTACTGTTTCGATCGGGCCTACCCCCATCCGGCAGCCGCAGTTGATTCCATCGATCCTTCTGGCACCGGGATACCTGGCGTTTAAAAAGTCGACCGTCCAACCATCAAGGTTGACACAGTCAATCTGGTCATTCTCACCTTGGGCTGGTTTGTTGAAATGTTCTTTGGATGGATAGTAGGGATAGACGATTGAACCGTCGCCGTCTCCGTTGTCTACTGCATATTGGCTCCAAATCGTGCCCTGACATACGTGAATTCCTTCTTCTTCTGCGAGGTACCTGAGGTTTTCGGCCGCCATAAATCCTCCTATAACTGCCTGTGGCCGGTATCCGTTACCCACCATTTCCGAGACCTTCTGCAATCCTTCATGTAAGTCGCGGTTCGTCTGTTCACGTGAATTGTACATGGGAGAAAAATAGGCTCCCGGAATGAAGGTAATTTCATCGCCGTATTTCTTTCGGTAGGAAACGATAAGATCTCTTAAGTCCCGATAGTTTTCCCGTTCATCGTGGAGCGCAAGCCAGCTGAATGCCCAAGTCATCCGCGCTTCCGGCCAAACCTTTGCAATCGCTTCCCTAAAAATCCGTGCTTCTCTAGGGCTATGTACCGTGGACTCATCCACCCCGTGCTGCTCGTTGCGCGAAACCTCGATTTGATTTACCCGCACGACCGAGGCAAAAGTGAGAAAGCGAT
Source organism: Cytophagales bacterium (assembly GCA_016124425.1). Taxonomy (GTDB): domain Bacteria; phylum Bacteroidota; class Bacteroidia; order Cytophagales; family Cyclobacteriaceae; genus Lunatibacter. The sequence goes on along the minus strand of WGNT01000153.1, from coordinate 9,182 downwards.
TCCCCATCAGTTGGAGGGGCTCGTCCTCTTTTTGCGGTAGCAGAAAACGTTCTCTTCCCTCCGGGTCAATCCTGCCTGGTTTCCCCGTCAGAGAATTCCAAGTCAACAGACCTATCCCGAATAGCAGCAGGGATACATACGTAAGTTGGGCAATAGATTTCTTACTCATCTGATCAGTCGATATAAGCGGTCATACCTATCCATAGCTTACAGGCTTCCCCGTCAGTAGCGGACTAGTAAGCTCGTGTGAAAAAAAATGGGCAGGGTCAAGGTATCCTTGTGGAAACGTTAACCCTACCCATGTTACTTGCTATCAATCTCTACAATGTGCTTTCGATAATTAGCCTACCACCCAGGATTTTGTGTGAGGTTGGTATTCAATGTCAACTCATTGGTTGGGAGTGGCATTAGATAATCCCTCTCCGGATCGAACCCAAAGGTACTGCCCGGACCACTTAGCGCATTTTGATAGGGATCAAAAAAGCCGGCTTGATTCCTTGGAATAGCGGGAGCAATGGCAATCAACTCGGGCGTCGCGAAGGTTCCGACAAACCTCGTTCCCATCCAGTAGTTATGAGCTCTCCAGCGCATGAGGTCGTCGAATCTGAACCCTTCGGCAAACAGTTCCACCGTTCTTTCCCGTCTAATCTCATGAAGGACAGCCGACAAGGCATACCCGTAGTTGGGCCAGTTTGGATCAGCAGTGATCCCATTAAGCATTAGGTGGGGCATTCCTACCCGATCCCGGATTCTGTTAATTGTTTTATCCAAATCTCCTTGCGTAAGGGTTCCCAATTCTGCCTTTGCTTCCGCATATACCAGCATGGCTTCAGGCAAACGCATGAATATATAGTCTACATTGTGGTTGTTGATGCCTAATGCGGGATCCACCACGATATGTCGGAACTTCCTTGACTCTATCCCGGTACCAGAATTCAGTACATCAGGTCGTAAGAAAAAAGTGGTATCCGTCCCTTGAATTCTACGGATATCGGTAGGCACCATAACGGACTGCGCTAGTCGGGGATCTCGATTAACCTCAACCACATCCAATGTAGCGTCACCAACAAAGTTCGGACTCACCGCGATCGGCAGCCCATCTTTGCTTAGAAAAAACTTAGTGGCCTCGTACGTATACCCGTAGGCGTTAGGCCAGTTCCACAATTGATTGCCAAATGTGTTTCCGTGGCTTTCCATGTCGTAATGCTTATAAAAGATTACCTCAGGAACCCCTGCATAATTGGTTCTGTTGAAAAGGTTTGCATACACCGTACTGGTATCCCCCATCACCAAGGAAAAATTACCTCCGTCGATAATCTGAAGCGCAGCATCAGCCGCCTGCTGTAGGTATTCGGTTCCGTCCGTTTGCCCTGCAAAGGGAGAACCCCTGTGGTATTTCTCCCAAGTACCCTCGTACAAGCAAGCCCTTGCCTTAAACATCAAGGCAATATCCTTACTCAACCTCGTTCCAGGTGTGGAAAGCTGATGGCTGTGACGCATTTTTGAAATGGCAATCTCCAAATCGCTGAGAATAAAATTAAATACCTCGGTACGATTATTTCTGGGAGCATACAAGATGTCTTCGTCATCTTCAGTCACCGCCTTGGTTATAATCGGCAAAGCACCGAAACTCTTCATCATTTCAAAATAAAACCATGCACGGAAAAAGTGCCCTTCTCCGACGAAATGATCCGTCATATTGGTTTTTTCTTGAACCCTATCCACATTATTCAGAAAATAGTTAATATTTCGAATATTCACCCAGTTCCATCCTCCTCCTGAAGCCGGAATATTGATTGCCCCATCCAACCGAGGAGTCCAACTCGATCCAAAAACATTTATGGCAGGCAAAGCGATGTCCGTCCCCCTGTCCTTAGTGGGTGCCGATCCGCCGCCAGAAGGTGGCCAGCCATCAAAGGTGTCATAGAACGTGTTGAGAAACAGTTCCATATCGCCTGTGGAATTCCAAAACTCTGGATCAGAAATCTGGTCCAAGGGAACCCTGTTCAGGAAATCATCGTCGCAGGAATAGAGTGTTGATCCCACGAGAAATATTACTATATAATAAATCGATTTCATAGTTTTTGCGTTAAGGGTGACCTCACATAGAAACTCCTGCGTCATTAAACAGAAAGAATTCCGTATATGCTCGGTTGCGTGTTTTATTCGTTAGAAGTTAAGATTTATACCTCCGGATACCGTCTTACTCAACGGATAGGCATCCCCTGAACCATACCATCTACCGGCAAGTGCCTCAGGGTCGAAGAACATCAGATTGGAAAATGTCAAGAGGTTTTCGCCGGATAGGTAAACCCTCGCATTACTCAATAATACCTTTTTAGCAATATGCTTGGGTATCGAATAGCCTACTTGAAGGTTTTTAAGTCTTAAGTAAGCGGCATTTTGCATCAAATGATCTGTTGGTCGACCGTAGTTCTTTTGATTTTCTCCGAAGAACTGTGCATAGGGTTTTGGAAAATAAGCATCGTAATTGGGTCCTAAGGCACTGGATTCATCTCTCCAGTAGTCCATATGGCCTTCCAGCACGTTGTTATGCATGGGCCCGGCAGCGGGTCCTCGGAAAACCGCGCTTGATCCGAAACTCCAATCCCTCATAGCTACTCCTTGGAAAAAAATGGATAAATCGAAATTTTTCCAACTTGCCCCGAGATTGAGTCCATAGGTATATCTTGGCGTTGTATTTCCCAGGATGGTAAGATCACCAGGGTTGTCAACCGTGTTATCTCCTATATTGATTTTTCCATCTCCGTTTAGGTCTTTATACCTGAAGTCACCCGGTCTCCAAATACCGGGATAAATAAACTTTTGGTCTACACTCTCATTGATTTCAGCCTGTGACTGGTAGTGCCCATCGTAGCGATATCCCCAAATCTCATTTAAATCCTGTCCTATATAGAACGTATTGGTGCCCAGCAACCCTGTTGGGTTGGTATAGTTCACTACAATGCTTCTGTAATCCGCCAACTGACCTTTGATCTGGTAATTGAAGTCTGAACCTATAGTACCCTTGTAACCAAACTCAAGCTCCCAACCTCTTGTCCTGATCTCCCCTTCATTTCTCTTAGGCACAGTGGTACCCAAAACTGCGGGAAGCGGTCTTCCCGGAGAAACCAAATCCTTGGTTCGGGTTTCATACACTTCAAAAGTAAAATCGATTTGATTGTTCAATAAGGCAACGTCAAGACCTAGATTCTTGGTTTCAACCGTTTCCCATGTCAGGTTTACACTATTAAGATTAGGCGCACCTACTGCCCAAGCACGATCGTTTCCAAACAACCATTGATTTGTCTGACGAATTGGCAATGTAGGCACATACAGGTAGTTAGCAACGTCTTGGTTACCAAGTCTTCCGTAGGATCCTCGAATCTTCAACAGTTCTACTACCCCAGATGAAGGGAAAAAGCCTTCTTCAGAAATAATCCAACCAGCCGATGCCGATGGGAATACCCCTCGCCTGCGGCTTGGCTCGAACCGTGATGATCCATCTTGGCGTACATTGACCTCGAGAAGGTATTTTTCATCGAAAATGTAGTTTAACCGAGAGAAAACACTTTGCGTACTCCAGTGACCTATGGCGTCTCTTACCAATTGATCACCCACGGAGGTGCTAACAGACGGAACCGCATCACTCAACATAAAGAAACTACGGGCATATAAGTTGCTATAATTCCATATTTCATGCTGATACCCCACCATCAACTGAAAATCGTGCTTTCCGAATTTCTTTGAATAAGAGGAGTAAATATTAGGAGAAAAGTAGGTGTTACGAATCAAATCATTCTCGTATCGGGTAGCTTGTCTACTTTGAGGCTCCAACGCTATGTCACCACTTGGTCTAACCCAAGGGTATTGTTGAGCAGATCGGGTATCTTCAATCTGATCTGAGGTAAAATTGAATTGGGCTGTAGTTACCCAACCCTTAATGGGTTCAATATTGATTTTTGGAGACAATACAACCTGATTACTTTTGATCCGCTGTCTCATTCGCTTCCATTCCTCTACCCGTGTCTGCATGGTCCAAATATCCGAATCGGGGTATTTGGCGGGCGTTCCAAACTTGATCTTGCCGATCCAGTTCATATACCAAGCTCTGCCAAAGTCTCCATTCCAAGGAAAATCCTCATCTTCAGATTTATACTTGGTAAGAAACTCGATATTCATCCATGGTGTCACCTTAGCCGCTACCTTGGCATCCACGTTAAATCGTCCAAAGGACTCATCTCCGAACCGCAGCAACCCATCTTCGCTATAATAGCCAGTGGATAGGTAATAGTTGACATTTTCATTTCCTCCAGAAATAGCAATGTTATGCTTGGTTCTGAGAGACATGTCCCTCATGATCAAATCAGAGATTCCATCATTTGCGACGCCAAATGTACCCGTATTCAAAATGTTCCAATTATCAGCGCCAGGTTGAGGAAGCATACCGGGGGCACTGCCCGGATTCGCCAGGTTCTGCTCCAAACGCTGAAGCGCTTCCGCCGGATAAGGCGCGGTTCCGCCAAAGTTCCTATTGGCATCGTTCAAGGCATGCGCCCAGTCAGTACCGCCCTGTAATCTCGGCCAAATGGTAGGGGTACTGAAGCCGACGTTGTTGGAATAAGATATTCTAGATCCTGTAGTTCCTCTTTTGGTGGTGATTAGGATGACTCCGTATGCTGCGCGGGCTCCATAAATAGACGTGGAAGCCACATCCTTCAATACCGAAACCGATTCAATGTCGTTGGGATCAATGTCGTTGATATTCATTGGTACTCCATCCACGAGTACAAAGGGAGCCGTACTGCCTTCGAATGAAGCCAATCCCCTAATACTCATAGCCATATCGGCACCCGGTTCCCCTCCTGCGTTATTCGGTGTAATTACCAGGTTACTGACCAACCCCTGCAGGGCCTGTTGCACATTGGTTACGGGCCGGTTTGCCATATCCTCGCCACTCGCTGTCGAAACCGCTCCCGTAAGGTTGATCTTCTTTTGTGTACCATATCCTACTACCACGATTTCGTCCAAACCCGAAAGCTCCGCTTTTAGCACAATATCAATGCTACTTCTGTTGCCTACGGGAACCTGCTGGGATTGGAAGCCAATAAATGAAAATACCAAGGTCGCATTGTCCGGAACCGTAATGGCGTATGTGCCTTCAATATCGGTTACCGCGCCTATCGTAGATCCTAGCACGGTCACGGTCGCGCCTGGCAAGGCCTCTCCTTCTTCGTCGGTGACTTTCCCGGACACCCGGATGTCGACTACCTCTTTGGCCAAATTCATTTTTCTGCCGGTGCGGTCGGCTGCCTTTTTGGCAACCCGGCCTTCATCGTTAGTAGGTGTATTGACTGCCCCGTAGACTACATGCCCAAAAGCAAACGCCAACAAACACACGATGAAGGAGATGCGGAACAGCCTAGCACAAAATCGCCAAGGCTTTCCATCCTTTGATTGGTAAGTAGAAGGTTTTCTCATAAGATTACATTTAATTGAATTTTGACTTTATAAATGTAAAAATTCACTACCGAGGCTATTCCACGATTTTAACCATTATGTGTGTTATTTTGCCTTAGACATGATGAGCAGTATGTCTGACATCAGATTTGGGTAAAAAGCAGAGAAAACAGGCCATCCCTTAGCAACTAAAAAAAGTAAAAAATACCCTGCTAACTATCACGTTGCAACACACCTAAAACGATATACGCAAACATTTATGGAATGAGTATGGCGCATTAAACTAAGTTTACTAATCGGATTGGTTAGCATCTGTCAAAACGAAGCGGACAACCTATTCTATAGAATAAATTTCCCAGTACCTTTTATACAGCTGATCCCTGGTTTGGCACATATTTGTCGTTAAACCGACCATAATTTGCATCCTATTTTGACAACCTCTCTATATCATTCCTTACGGTGTGCGTTTTTCAATGCCTCCAATGTAATACTATGAAAACCACAGATTCAGCTAGACACCTTAATCCGATAGGCTCCTTCTGAAAGTCTGAAATTACCCAGATCGCTTCCTCTCCCGCCGTTTCCGCTTAGCGCTTTTCCATTTTTAGAAATAGACAATTTTTGGGATGAATCAATCGCCAATGAAACCTGCGCAACACTCCCCTTTGGGACCGTTATTTCATACTCCACTATATCCCCTGACCCCTTCTTCCAGTTAGAGACGATATCGCCATACGGAGAACGATACGAACAGGATACGGAATTCAATTCTTCCGGAACCCTTGGGGCTAATACAAATTCCTTAAATCCGGGATTTGCCGGATCGGGACGAATCCCGCCCAACCACCGGTATAACCACTCGGTAACGGTTCCGAACATAGGGTGGCAATTGGTAAACACGTTATCGCTCTCTTTCCAGGTTTCCCATATGGTGGTTGCTCCACGATCGATCATATGACCCCAACCCGGATATTGGGTACTATTTACAATGGCATATACCTGATTGATGGAAGCATGTTCAGAAAGGGTCTCCAACACATATTTGGTACCGAATATCCCTGTATTGAAGTGTCCGGATGGTCCATATTTTACAGCCAGTAATAAGGAGTCCCGAGCTGCAGGCAACTCCGCGTCGGGAATGATCCCATGATATAGCAAGGTGGAAAACAAAGTTTGCTTATTGATCGCCTCTTTAACCGGTTGATCCCAAAATTCAGCTTTTATAAGACTTCTAAGTTTATCAGCTAGGTCCTTAAATCGCTGCACATTTTCCGTATCTCCCATCAACGATGCAAACGTCTCCATAATCTCCGCACATTGCAGGTAATGGGCCGTGCCGGTCAACTGCACCGGTACGGGCTCCAGCGACTCGTGGTCACTGAGACCGCTATCCACCAGCCCATTCGGATGTATTCTGGCAACCTTATCCATCCATGCCAGGTTTTGGTCGTACAATTCTTCAATCAAGCTTGTTTCATTATAATACAGGTAAAGGTAATATTGCGTAATCAAATAGGCAGATTCCCAACTGATGCCGCAGTATTTGATCCCCGCAAATGGCGCCGTATCCACAAAAGTGGAGTCGTTCATCGCATCCACCCAATCGTATACGGTCTTTATGTAAAAGTCCCGCATGTCAAAATTGTAGATGAAAGATTCGTTGGTAGCGTTTAGGTCGCCCCCGTATCCGAACTTTTCCCTCACAGCACAATCAGATTGCACACTGACCAAATTGGACAGGAAGGTTCTTTCGGTAGCTTGTTGAATATCATTCAGCAGGGCATTGGAACTGCTGAAATGACTGTTTTTGGCTACGTTGGTATGGACATACAAACCTACGATGTCTGTAAGCTGAGGGGGTTCTTTCAAACCGGAAATTTCCATGTACCGAAAAGTATGGTAGGTGAAATCCGGGCTAAACCAAGTAGGCGCATCACCAAGAATATAGCCACTGGTCTGCCAGGCAATATCAGGGGCACCCGGACCGCCAACACCCTTTCGCTTTATCTGCCCTACAACAGTGGTCATGGGGTTTAGCGATCCATCGTCGTATATGCGCTCACCAAACCGGAGGGTGACGGTATCTCCTGCACTTCCGGATAACCTTATTTTGTAAGTGCCTGTGAAGTTCACCCCCATGTCCACCATATGCAAGCCCGCTTGATTGGAACTTATCGACTTGGGCTTTATCTCCTCACGCACCTGCACTCCCGGAAAGAATGCCGCTTGCAACTTACCGCCTGGACCCTTCCCTACCTGTGCAGCGTTCCATGCCGTATCATCAAAACCCGGTCTATCCCATCCGGCAATCACCAGTCGTTGGTCATAAGCCACTCCGATATACACGCTGTTTTTGAGCAGGGGCCCTTCTGTGTATTTCCAGGTTTCATCCGTACTGATTTCCCGAGTGCTGCCATCGGCTAGATACACCACAAGCCTCGCTATAAAGGTAGGCTTACCCACTGTCAAGTCTTCGCGGAGATTTCTTCTCCCCCACTTTCGAAGCGGCAGGGGATTGTAAAAGCCATTTCCCAAGATGACCCCCAAACAATTGTCCCCTTGCTGTATCTGCTCCGTGAGATCGTACTCCGAATAGTAAATTCGCTTACTGTAATCTGTCCAAGCGGGGTCCAGGATATTCTTGCCGATAGCTTCGCCATTAATGGTAGCCTTGTAATAGCCTGCGGAAGTGATGAACAGCTTGGCACTGTCCATGTTACCTTCTAATCTGAATTCCTTTCTAAAAAGTGGCGCCGGACTGGAAAGATAAAATAGCGAATCAGTTTCGGGCAACTCCTTTTCTACCTGTATCCACTTTGCGTCGACGCCCTCACACAATCCACAATCTTCCTCCATTGGCTTTTCTCCGCAAGAAACAGCCAGTAAAAAGGCAAGTAAACGCCAAGCGCTTTTTAAATTAGTTTTCATCATTTTCGATTCATTAACAGGTACAGCTTGTTCTTATCTATTTGGAAATGCTTCGCTGAACGTAAGCCTTCTATAAACATAATGTCAAATTATTCACGTAAATTTATTTGTGTAGCAACCTGTTGATCAACGTCTTTTCCCAGACTTGTCACCTTCAATCGGATTTTGAAAATCTTTAGAGTATTCAAAAGGGGAACTGAAATTTTCACAGCTGAATGCATTTTAGGAGGATTACAAATCCTTTTTATCTGTAGTTCGACATTGCAAATGTCGAACAGCAGGAGGATTACAAATCCTTTTTATCTGTAGTCCGACATTGCAAATGTCGAACAGCGGACAGCGGGCTAAGCTACGGTGACGTTCACCTCAGGCTCTTTCCGGCAAGCCGAAAGGAACATCCATCCCGATGTATAAAGTACCACAAATAACACCACCCATTTTAGGATTAACAAGGGCAACGACTTGACTACATAAGCAGCCAAAAACACACCGACGACACCGGCAATCGTGAGCGAAAAGGCAACCTTTCTGTCATAAGCACCTTGTTTGACAAACCTTGCTCCGCCGGCCGACATTAGCATAGCAGTTGCCGTCATCATAATGGGAAAGGCAGTGATCGGATGCATCCCAAGCGCATAGATCATCGCCATACAGGGGGCATAAAACCCGACACCGATGGTTTGCAGTGCGCCAAATATAAAACTCATACCCACAATAAGCGCCAGCTTCCAGCCTTTCAGTCCAATGGCATCGCCTCCAGCCGGCATCCAATCTAGAAAACCAGCAATGATGAT